>JAZOCQ010000182.1:0-6941 GCA_045596565.1 Acutalibacteraceae bacterium | reverse complement strand
GCAAGAGCAGCGTATATCGGCGGCTGTGCGGGTACTGCCTGTACGATTGCCGACCGCGATTTCGGCATCCCTGCTTTGGGTACCATGGCGCATAGCTGGGTACAACTTTTCGACAACGAGTTGGAAGCCTTTAAAGCATACGCACACACCTATCCCCACAACTGCGTTTTACTGGTGGATACCTACAACGTACTAAAATCCGGTATCCCCAACGCCATTCGCACCTACCGTGAGGTTTTAGAGCCGCTGGGATGCCGTCTGAAAGGTGTGCGCATTGATTCAGGCGATATTACCTATTTGAGTAAGCACGCACGCAAACTGTTAGATGCGGCGGGACTCACCGATTGTAATATCACCGCTTCTAATTCGCTGGATGAATATATCATCCGTGATATGATACGCCAAGGCGCCGCCGTAGACAATTTCGGCGTGGGCGAACGGTTGATTACCGCCGCCAGCAGTCCCGTTTTCGGCGGTGTGTATAAACTCGCTGCCATAGAAGATAACGGCAAAATCATGCCGCGTATCAAGATGAGCGAAAACGTTGCAAAAATCACCAACCCTTGCTTTAAAAAAGTGTGGCGGTTGTATGACAGAGACAGCGGCAAAGCACTCGCTGACGTCATCACCTTGCGCGATGAAACCATTGACGACAGCAAAGAGTACGAGATTTTCGACCCTGAACATATCTGGAAGCGGAAACTCGTATACAATTTCCGCGCTGTGGAACTGCAACAGCCTCTATTCGAAAAAGGCAAATGTGTATACAACCTGCCCTCCACCGAACAAATACGCGACTACTGCCGCGCACAAATCGCAACTTTGTGGGATGAGGTGTTGCGATTTGAAAACCCGCACAAATATTACGTTGACCTCTCACAAGCACTATGGGACGAAAAACAACGTTTGCTCAAAGGACACGGAAAATAATATGAAGGAACATATTTTTCCCGCTCCCTGCCCCATGCCGCAGACAGTACAATCGGTCATCAAAAGGTTAGAATATGCCGGTTTTGAGGCGTATGCCGTAGGCGGTTGTGTGCGGGACATCCTTTTAGGATTAGAACCCGCCGATTTCGATATTGCCACCAATGCCTTACCCACGCAAACCGTCACCGTATTTAACGATTGCCGCGTCATTGAAACCGGCATCCAACACGGTACGGTCACTGTACTGTATAACGGGCAATCTTTTGAAATAACCACCTATCGGCAGGACAGCGTATACCAAGATAATCGCCATCCCACAGACGTCACTTTCACCTGTTCTCTTTTCGAAGATGTAAAGCGACGCGACTTTACAATAGGTGCAATGGCTTGGCATCCCGAAAGCGGCATCCACGATTTCTTTGGCGGTGCCGACGACCTGCAAAACGGCATTTTGCGTTGCGTAGGTGACCCGCGCACGCGGTTTTCAGAGGATGCACTGCGTATTTTGCGGGCAGTACGATTTTGTGCCACCTTTGGGTTTATCCCCACCGACGACCTACAAAAAGCCGCCATCATACTTGCAAACAATCTGCGCACCATTTCAGCAGAACGTATACGAACAGAAATTTTCAAGACCTTATGCGGTGAAAAGGTCGCGCAAACCTTTGACGCCTTTTCTCAAGTCTGGAAAACCGTTTTGCCGGAAGCAGATACCACACCTCCAACGCGCAAGCTGTTAACAGCACTGCCTGCAACACCGTTGTTCCGATTGACCGCTATATTACAAAACGCTGACGCAGCAGCGATGCTAAGACATTTGAAAACCGATAACCACACCACCAAACAAGTCTTGTCCCTCATACAATGCACAAAAGCCCTACTCCCCACCACCGACGAGGTAACCTTAACAAAGGCGTTACACGTGTACGGGCAAGATACTTTACAGTGCGCCGTGACCTTTTGTATCGCCGGTGGCAAAAACGCCAAAGAATTTATGCAAACAGACGCCGCCCTAAAGGCACTGTTAGCTAAAAATCCGTGTTATACCCGCGAAAATCTTGCAGTAAACGGTGCAGATGTTGAAGCGCTCGGTATAAACGGCAAAGCCGTCGGCGATGCTTTACAAACGGCGTTGGATGCGGTGATGGAAAAACGTTGCGCCAATGAAAAACACGCTTTATTGCATTTTTTACAATCTCTATAAATAAAAACGACCGGCAGGAACTGCCGGTCGTTTTTATTTTTCTATTCGTTTTTATTGTTTTTTCATCTGTCGCAAGAACAACAAAACCGCTAATACAAGCAGAATCATTGCATAACCGAGTACCCACCACAAATGCGGAAACACACCGTTCATATCTCCCGCAAGCACCGCGCGCTCCATTTCTACCGCATGCACAAACGGCAGTGCATACGCAATCTTTTTGAAAACACCTCCCACGAGGTCAAGGTCAAACCAAACGCCCGACAACCACGCAGAAAGATTGGTAAGCAGCGCACCGCAAATGCCACCGACCTGCTTATCCGTAAACACGCTTCCGCAAAGCAATCCCAACGCTATATATAAGACGGAAACGGGAATAATACCCAGCACAGCATATACGATATGAACCGTCACATCCAGTCCAAACGCAATGGCGGCAATATAACAAATCACACATTGCGCGACGGCAAGCGGGATAATCGGCAACGTATACCCAAAGATAAAATCCAATGGTGTCAGCGGTGTTGTGTACAAACGCTGGAGTAATAAGCTGCCTCTGTCCTTGGCAATAATGGTTGCGGAAAACAGGGTCATAAACGCAAGCCCAAAAACCGTAATCCCCGGTGCTAAGTGCTGTATCTCAAACAGTTGTACAGGAATATTGGCTTGTATCGCGCTGAGTAATATCAGCAAAACAAGGGGAAATCCCAATCCAAAAAACAAATTTAAGGGGTCGCGCAATATTTCTTTTACATTCCTGCCGGCAAACGTCAGCATCCTCATTTCGCCACCCCTTTCACAACACGTACAAAGGCTTGTTCGAAATTGTCCGTTCCTGCCGCTTCTTTAATCTTATCGGCAGTATCACAAACGAGAAGTTTACCGTCTTTCATAATCCCAATACGGTCAGACAAAACCTCCGCCTCTTGCATATAATGGGTTGTCAAAACGATGGTAACTTTCCCCTTGAGAGAACGTATCAAATCCCATAAATCGCTTCTGGCAAGTACGTCCAACCCAAGTGTAGGTTCATCAAGGAAAAGAATTTGAGGTTCACTGATAAGCGCCATCGCGATACTTAATCTGCGTTGCCAACCGCCCGAAAGTTTACCTGCCTTTTTCTTTAACACCGTTTGCAAGCCTAACAGTTCGATCAATTCTGTAATTTTTGTGTTTTGTTTCTCTCTATTAAACCCATGAACACCACACATCAATTGAAGATTTTCACACGCGGAAAGTCCGGGGGCTACCGCCGTTTCCTGCGGAGAAACGGCTATCATAGATTTTACGGCGACAGCATCTTTACAAATACTTTTACCGAGCAAAAAAGCATCCCCGCTTGTGGGTTGTGTCAGGCAAGACAGCATTTTGATAGTAGTCGTTTTACCCGCACCGTTCACACCAAGCAAGGAAAACAGTTCTCCCTTTCGAATGGAAAGATTAAGATTGTCCACCGCAACGATGTCTTTATATTTTTTGGTTAAACCGTCTATTTTGATAGCATCCATTCTTTATCACTCCAATCCATATTGCTTGCGCAGACCCTGATAGGAGTCGGTGAGCATTTTGCTGACAAGTTCCCACTCTAAATCTAAAAAACCCGTAGCAAACATGGTAGCAATTCCGTGAACATACGCCCACATTTCCAGATGAAACAGTCGCACCTTTTCTCCGTTCAATCCCGTATTATCGCAAACGATGCTCTCCATTTCATCCGTGAGCCCGTCGCCTTTTGGGCCACTTTCACCGGAACGGTCACGCATATACAACAGTTTGAACAACTCTTTTTCTTCTTTTGCAAATCGAATATACGCCATTCCGCTCGCCTTATAAACGGGATACTCTCCGCTCTCCATTTCCCGTCGCATATACGCTTGACACAGCGTATCCGCTTTCCCCGCAACGGCAAGACGCAGTTCATCCATTGTCGCAAAGTTGGAAAACACCGGCTGTGTGGAACAATGCAATACCGAGGCTATCGTTCTTGCATTGATAGCCCCCGCCCCACTCTCACGTACAATACCAACGGCGGCATTGATGATATCTTCTTTTGTCACTTTTACTTTCGGCGGCATACGGCACCTCCATAATATACCGATTGTTATATATCAACTATTATTTTATTATGGGAAGTATTTAATGTCAAGATTTTTACAAAAAAAAGCAGTATGGGCCAAAGCGTGTTGTCCTTAACGGAGAAATACAAAAACCGAGTAGGATGAAAGAAATAAAAAAGGCGTCGCAGAAAATGCGGCGCTTTTTTGATGCTAATACGGGCAATGTATGCCTATATCTTGAAAATTTGAAACTTTTCTTGTATAATATACTTAGCATAGTCCCCAAAAATAAAATAAATCGGGAGGAATTGATCTATGAGTTTACTCAAAAAATGTACGGCAGAATTCATTGGCACCTTCGTGCTTGTGTTCTTTGCCTGCGGAACTGCCGCAGTTGTCGGTTGCTCCGCTGAAAACGGAACCGGTTATTTGCTGACCGCACTTGCTTTCGGTCTTGTGATCGTGGCAATGGCGTATTCCATCGGCAACGTATCCGGCTGCCACATCAACCCCGCCGTGTCCATTGCAATGCTGGTAAGCGGCAAGTTGTCCGTCAAGGATTTCATCGGCTATCTGATCGCTCAGTTTGCCGGTGCTACTGCCGGTGCCGCTGCGCTGATGGCTTTTGTCGGTAAGGAAAGCGGACTTGGTGCTAACGCTCTGTATGAGGGTAACATCGCTTTGTCCCTGCTTATTGAGGTTATCCTGACCTTCGTGTTCGTGATTGCTATCCTTGGTGTAACTTCCAAGAAGGAAAACAGCGCTGTATCCGGTATCGTGATCGGTCTGACCCTGACCCTCGTACATATCCTTGGTATCTCCTTCACCGGAACTTCTGTTAACCCTGCTCGTAGCTTTGGTCCCGCACTTTTTGCCGGCGGCGATGCTCTTGCAAATGTGTGGGTGTTCTTGGTAGCTCCTTTGGTTGGCGGTGTTCTTGCAGCGCTTGTTTACAAATTCCTTGACAGCAAGAAAGCTGAATAACCTATTCGTTCGATAACTGATAAATAAAAAACTGCCTCGGATGCAATTCTGTTGCATTCGGGGCAGCGCTTTTATTTGTGAAAGACTAAATCTATTTTCTTCTTTGCGACTTGTTCATTACAATACACGAAATTAAACTCACCGCTGATCTGCATATCCGCAACGGTAAAGGTGGCAAGATCATCTCGGCAACGGGATATGGGTTCGTATGCAAAGGTAATGGCACCGTTGGTTGCCACAAGATCGCAGATTACGGAAAAGTTGCTGACAGAGATACAACGCTTAAAGTTGTCAAGGGAAAAACCTCGGTCTGTAATAGCATTTTGTAAAAGCATCCTTGTTCCCGAGAACGGCTCTCTGACCACAATATCCTCTGCAAAAATATCTTCAAGCATGACGCTCTTATTTGCAAAAATATGGCTTTTGGAACAGACCCCTACAAACGCTTCTTTCTTGTAAAGATGGTAGCCGTATTTGGATTTGTCAAACACACCTTCGATAACGGCAAAATCGATCTCTGCCTTTTCAAGCATATGTAAAAGGACTTCTGTGTTATCGACAATCAGATCGAGCGTGTGGTTTGGCTCTTGCAAAAAGGAACGGATCTCCGGCACGATAACAAATTCGCCGATGGTTTTCGTTGCACCAACGGTCATATGAACGGTATCGGTGGGGATGAACTTTTCACGGATATCCGCTTCCTCCGCCTTGATGCTGTCAAAATACCGTTTTAACCGCTCGGCGTTCTTTGTTCGTGAAAGTGTTTTTCCGTCATATTCAAACAGCTTCACACCGTAATAATTCTCCAAATAATGAATATGCTGTGTGACACCCGGCTGAGTCATATTCAGTTTTTCAGCCGTTCTACGATAATTCATTTCATCATAGAGGGCAAGAAAGGTAAGCACTCTGTAATCTAACATAACAATCTCCAATTAAATCAAATTATCGGCTGATAATAAATGATAATTTGATTTTATCACAAAGCCGTAGTATAATCAAGGGGTATAAGCGAAAGTAGGAGATTGATTATGAAAGTGTTGAAAGTTTTTCCCGGAATAATATTATCTGTAGGTGTGGCGATTCTTGCCTGCTGTCTTGAAAGTCTGCTGCCTATCCACCTTATTGGCTCTGCCGTTATTGCAATGTTTATCGGTATGATTCTCAATTACTTTTTGAGGAATACCAAGGTGTTTGCATCGGGACTCAAATTTACATCCAAAAAAATTTTGAAATTTGCCATTATTCTGCTCGGCTTATCCCTCAATATTACCACCATATTAAACGTAGGCAAAATGTCCCTTACCGTTATGATATTCACTCTGCTGAGCTGCTTTGGCGGCGGGTACTTTATCGGCAAGGCGTTGGGACTTAATTGGAAGCTCTCAAACCTTATCTCTGCCGGTACGGGTATCTGCGGTGGCTCTGCCATTGCCGCCATTGCACCAACTATCGATGCAGACGATAACGATGTAGCTTATGCTATGTCTGCTACTTTTCTGTTCGATATGGCAATGATCGTGCTGTTTCCCATTATGGGCAGAGCACTTGGTATGACCGACCAAGCCTTCGGTATTTGGGCAGGAACTGCGGTCAACGATACCTCGTCCGTTGTTGCGACCGGCTATGCCTTCTCAGAAGGTGCAGGCGATTTTGCCACAATGGTAAAACTCACAAGAACCCTTGCGATTATTCCTACCGTTATTACCTTTGCTTTTGTGCAGCTCCGTTTAAAGCGTAAGGAAGCACTTGCCAACAGCCAAAAC
>JAZOCQ010000181.1:0-6767 GCA_045596565.1 Acutalibacteraceae bacterium | reverse complement strand
GACTTACTGCGCGGCAATTGAGGTAATTGACCCGCATACGCACATACGGCAAGGCATCATCACTATCACTCAGCGGCAGACTACACGTGAACGGTATCGTGCATTCATACGTGCGCAAACACCGTCTGCCTTCATCAAGATACAACACCCGCACCGCAGATTGTCCTTCCACCAACAAGGTGTCCCCGCTGCGACGGCGGGATAACACCGCAGGTGACAGCGTACATTTGAGTATCGCCGCTATATCCGGACAGTAGTCCGGTAACAGAAAATCACCGTCCACGGGACATTCCGTTTCAGTTCTGCCGTGCTCGAAAACCATAAGTGTATCCGTTGCAATTTTTAAATCCATCCTGACATCTCCTCCGACAGTTTAATACGGTTCAGTATATGCACTGTCTAAAAAGAATATGTCAGCAGTTATCCTCATCTATCGGCATTCTGACAATCTGGCGTAACAGCGCCTTGCCGTTAAATGGTATCAGCGGATATAAATACCGTTTTCCTGTCACCGTTTCGGTGGTGAGCAACAGTAATAAAATGATGCCGATACCGATGAAAAAACCCACCCAGTTGAGCAAGGCGATGAGTGTCAACAACATCATACGGAAAATTTTAAAGGCGTAACCGAGTTCAAAACTGGGTTGTGTAAAATTCGCGGTAGCGGTAAAAGCCATATACAACAGCACCTCCGGCACGAAAACACCCGCCGACACCGCAAATTCTCCCAAAATCAAACCGCCTACCACACTGAACGCATTATTCAAGGCACTGGGGGTGTTCAAAGAAGCAAGTTTGATACCGTCAATGATGAGTTCCACAATGAGAATTTGTAAAAACAATGGTACCTTATTTGGTTCTTTAATTAACAAAAATTGCAAACCTGCCGGTGCTATAGCGGGATTTTTCACCAGCAAATACCACAACGGCATCAACAGCAATGTCGCCCAAAAAATAACGGTGCGTACCGCGCGCAGATAGGTGCCGATAAGCGGCGGAAAGCAAAAATCGTTGGTATCCTGCAAAAATTCGATAAAGGCAGTGGGCACTATCAATGCCGCCGCGGAATTATCCACCAAAATCACCATCTGTCCCTCGTTGACACACGCCGCCACACAGTCGGGACGCTCGGTATACCGCACTTTGGGCAGTGGATTATACCATTGTTTGGGTATTAACGCTTCCGCTAGACTTTCCTGTGCCATGGTCAAAGATGGGACGTGGATATTTTTGATTTTTTCCCGCACAATACTCAGTTGCTTTTTGTCCACACGCTTATCCATATAACACAGCACCACGTCGGTAGCGGATACATCCCCTACCTGATATATTTCCATGATGAGTTGCGGGTCTCGAATTCGCCGCCGAATGAGCGCCGTATTGAATATTAACGTTTCCACAAATCCATCATGCGAGCCGCGCATCACACGGTCGGTACCGGGCTCATCCACACTGCGGGTAGGATAGGTACGCGCCTCTATCATCACCACACCGTCGATGCCCTCTACCACCAACGCCGAAAAGCCCGACAACACCTGTGTAGCAATCTTTTGCATATCGGTAGCGGCGCCTACCTGTATATAAGTCATATACCGCTGTTCAAACTCATTGGCATCCGCTATATTTTTTAGTTCCCGCGCACTCAACGACATAATATAATTGAGCAACCTTTGCAAAATTTCATCTTTTACAAAACCGTTGATGAAAAAGATTGTCGCATCCCTGCCGCCTATTTCAAAGCCATGTGCCATCACATCAAAACTTCTATCGGTACGCAAATACCGTTTTAAATTGGAAACGGTTTGTGTGTATGCCTCTTTTTGTTGCATGATACTTTCACCTCTTTTTAAGCATACCCAAAAAAGAGACAAAAAAACAGCATCGCGGCTTTTGCCGCGATGCTGTAAAAGAGTAATCTTATTCTTCGATTTCGTCTTCTTCGTCATCGTCGAGGTCGAATTCAAGCGGTTCACCGCAGTTGGGGCAATCAATGCCGCCGTCCAACAGGGTTTCTTCGTCCACTTCGAACTCTTCTTTGCAGTTGGGGCAGGTGATTTCATAGAAATCTTCGTCCCAATCGCCGCAACAATCACAGTCGCAATCGCAATCGTCATCATCCAATTCGTCATACACGACTTCTTCCAATGTGCTCAAGTCTTCGTCGACAGCGTCCACCTGCTCGCCCATCTCAGCGACATAGTCTTCGAGGTCGGCATGGTCTTCGGTGATGTCCACCAAAACGTCGATAATGGCTTTGAGCAATTTGCCCTCTTTGGTGGTTTCATCTAAAGCAAGGCCTTCAGCGAGACCTTTGATATACGCAACTTTTTCAATGGTCGTCATAGTAAATCCTCCTTTAAATTACGCACGCTCCATGTATTCACCGGTACGGGTATCGATACGAATCATTTCGCCTTCTTCGATGAACAACGGCACTTTCACCTGTGCGCCGGTTTCCAAAGTAGCGGGTTTGGTAGCGTTAGTAGCCGTATCGCCTTTGAAACCGGGGTCGGTCTGGCTGACCTGCAATTCTACAAAGTTGGGGGGTTCTACACCGAACACCTTACCCTTGTAGGACATCACACGGCACACCATGTTCTCTTTGACAAATTTAAAGTTGTCAGACAACACGTCAGCACCAATGGGCATCAATTCATAGGTTTCGCCATCCATAAAGTAATACAAATCGCCGTCGTTGTAAGAGTATTCCATTTCTTTTCTCTCAACGTAAGCGGTCGGATATTTGTCGGTCGGGCTGAAAGTTTTTTCCACCACAGAACCCGCAATCACATTACGGATTTTGGTGCGCACAAACGCAGCGCCTTTACCGGGTTTTACGTGTTGGAATTCAATGATTTGGTAGACGTTACCGTCCATTTCAAAGGTTACGCCGTTGCGAAAATCGCCAGCAGAAATCATAATTGTTATACCTCCGATTATATAGTTCTATACCATTTTACAGCAATTCATCTCTTTTTGCAAGTGGTAACATACATTTTTACCCAAAAATATGCGAAAATCAAAGAATAATTAATTTTTTAGGTGCCTTTGTGAGATTTTCACAACCGTTTTCGGTGAGCAACACCATATCCTCTATCCGCACACCAAAACGCCCCGGTAGATAAATGCCCGGTTCTACCGTCACCACACTGTCCGCTTTCAGCGGTGTATCCCCTGCGGACGGAGAAAGACGCGGTGCTTCGTGAATTTCCACCCCCACACCGTGACCGGTACCGTGTCCGAAATAGGCACCGTATCCGGCAGCAATAATCACGTCTCTTGCCGCCGCATCCGCCTGTTTTCCCGAAATGCCCGCACGCACGGTATCCAAAGCCGCTATTTGCGCCTGCAAAACCGTGTCGTACACCTTTCTTTGTTCATCGGTGACAAAACCCATTGCCACCGTGCGGGTCATATCCGCGTGATAGCCTTGGTATAAAGCACCGAAATCCATGGTAACGAAATCGCCTTGTTCCAACGGTTTGTCGGTAGGCACACCGTGAGGGCGGGAACTGTTAGCACCTGACACAACAATAGGGGCAAACGAAATGCCGTCGGCACCGTTTTTGCGCATAAAAAATTCCAGTTCCAGCGCCACTTCCCGCTCGGTCATACCTACACGCAAAAAGTCTAAAATATGCGAAAAAGCCTGTTCGGTAATGGTTTGTGCACGGCGCAAGCTTGCCATTTCAAAATCGTCTTTTTGCATACGGGCATTCACCAACGCTTTTTGCAAAGTATCATCTGTCAAAAGTGAACAAGGTAATTTTTGCAATGTCGAAAGTTCGCGGAGCGTCACCGTCTGTTCCAATAACAACCGTTCGATTTTTTCTTGTTTTAACAACCGTTCTGCCGTTTTGAACAAGCCGTCACAGCAAACACATTCCATATGCTTGACCGTCTCGTTAGCTGCTTCAATGTAGCGAGAATCGGTGAGTAAAAACGCGTTTTTTTCGGTGAGTAAAACAGCACCGTCACTGAAATCAAAACCCGACAAATACCGACACGAGGGTGCCGACAGACACAGCGCCGCTGTATTTTCCGATAACAATAATTGTATGGATTGTAACCGTTTTTTCATACTATTAGCCTTTCTGTGCAAGGTACAATTTCTGCATAAAAGCGGCATCCGCCGTTTGGGTGCCATCCGATTCACAAATGACAACAGGTGCCATATCACGACGGGCAAACAAAGCCATCAGCGGGGCGGGGTCGGGACCAAACACGTCATCTGCAAAAGTGAGATGCTTTTTCTCGCCGCCCGCCGTATACTCGATTTTGGAAAAATGCACGTGAAAACAGTTGCCGCGCTCAGTGCCGATGGTATTGGAAATGGTATCCAGAACCTTAGCAAACACCGCCTCATCACAAAGCATACCGCCCGTGCGGCTGTTGAGATGACCGAAATCCACGCACGGCAAAAACCGTTCATCCACGCCGCACATGGTCAGCACCTCTTCCAAAGTGCCCAGTTGATTGATTTTACCCATCACTTCGGGACAAATATGCACCTGTGAAAAACCGTTTTCATCCAAAGCTTTTTGCGCTTTTTGCAGAGTTTCCACAGCTATGGCGGTCGCCTCTTCACGAGAACGTCCACCCAGACCGCCGGGATGCACCACAATACGGTCACCGCCTAAACGGGTAACCGCATCGGCGCTCTCCAGAATATACCGCACGCTGTTTTCACGTTTTTCTTCCTCTGCGGAAGCGAGCGAAATATAATACGGTGCGTGTAAAGACAGTTGCACAGCGTGTTGTTCTGCCGCCGTGCGCAACGCCGTAGCGGTAGCGTTGCTCAGTCGCACACCTCGCCCGCACTGATATTCATACGCATGCAAACCCTTTTGCGCCAAAAATGCGGGCATTTGCGCGGTGGATTTGTATCCCGCCGCATAAAACGCATCACAGTTTCCCGCGGGTCCGAATTTTGCCGTCATGTCTGAACCTCCCAGCTTTTCATTATACGACGTTCCAATTTGCGCTTGAAACGTATAAACGGTTTATCGGTTTCGGGGGACCTCGGTAAAACTTGTATGACACGGATACCCGCCAGTTTACCACCCCAAACGTCGGTGAAAATCTGGTCGCCGATAACCATACATTCCCACCGTTTTAAACCGCACTGTTTTTTTGCGCGCCAAAAGCCGAACGGCAACGGTTTTGCCGCCATCGCAGTAAAGGGAAGTCCTAATTTTTCTGCAAACGGACGGATACGCGCGCGTTTTCCGTTGGATATAATCATCGGTATGATACCGACGGCTTGCACCGCTTCCAACCACGCAGTGACCTCTTGGGGCAATTGCTGGCTGTCGTGGGCGGTGAGCGTATTGTCCACGTCCAACAGCACCGCTTTTATCCCCCATGCTTGTAGGGTTTCCACAGAAATACAAGTTATTGATTTTTTGAGCATAAACGGTTTAAACAGCGACATTTCTTTCCCTCCCGAAAAGAGAAAAGACAGGCATGAAACATGCCCGTCTTTTGTTGAGAACTTATTTGAATTTTCTCTTGCGCGCAGCTTCGGATTTTTTCTTACGCTTCACGGAAGGTTTCTCGTAATGCTCTCTTTTGCGCACTTCGGCCAGAACGCCGGAACGCGCGCAAGATTTCTTCCATCTGCGCAGAGCGCTATCCAAAGATTCGTTTTCTCTTACTCGAACTTCTGACATCTTATTCCCTCCCTCCGCCTGACAGCAGGGGTTATTTTCATAAAATGAATTATACTATACAAAGATAACATCTGTCAAGAGTTTATTTTGCAACAATATTCAACAATTTACCTTTAACATAGATTTCTTTGATGATGGTCTTGCCTTCGAGCGCCGCCGCAACGCGTTCTTCCGCTTTTGCGAGTGCGATAACCTCGTCTTGCGATGCATCGGGAGACACGGTCACCTTGCCGCGAATTTTCCCGCAAACCTGCACCACAACCTCCGCTTGTTGGTCACGGCTCTTAGCCTCGTCATACTGCGGCCATGCATTCTCGGCAATAGTGCCGACAAAGCCGAGCTGTTCCCAAATCTCTTCGGTGATGTGCGGCGCAAACGGATTGAGCAAAATCAGCAGAATGCGATATTCTTCCTTGGTGACACCGCCCGCCGCATTGAATTCGTTGAGCAGCGCCATCATTGCGGCAATCGCCGTATTGTATTTCAAATTCTCAATGTCTTCGCCAACTTTGAAAATGGTTTTATGAACGGCACTTTCCATCTGCGGACGAACACCGTCGCCCTCTACCAACTGGTCCTGCAACGCCCACACGCGCTCCAAGAAACGGCGAGAACCGCGGATGCTGGAATTGGACCACGGCGCGGCTTTTTCGAAGTCGCCGATAAACATTTCATACACGCGCAGAGTATCAGCGCCAAACTCGTTGACAATATCATCCGGATTGACCACGTTACCGCGGGATTTGGACATCTTCTCACCGTTCTCGCCCAAAATCATACCGTGGCTGGTACGCTTTGCATACGGCTCTTTGGTGGGAACGACACCGATATCATATAAGAATTTATGCCAGAAACGGCTGTACAGCAAATGCAGTGTGGTGTGCTCCATACCACCGTTGTAACAGTTGACAGGGGTCCAATATTCGAGCGCTTCTTTGGATGCCAACGCCTCCGTATTATGCGGGTCAGCGTAGCGCAAGAAATACCAAGAAGAACCCGCCCACTGCGGCATGGTATCGGTTTCGCGTTTCGCGGCACCGCCACAGCAAGGACAAGTGGTGTTGACCCAATCGGTCATAGCGGCAAGCGGGGATT
>JAZOCQ010000180.1:0-2950 GCA_045596565.1 Acutalibacteraceae bacterium | reverse complement strand
CTGCATTGGTATTGGCAATGGATATCTCCTCCAGGGACATGCCAACGGCGATCTTTGCAGTAACCCGGGCGATGGGATAGCCGCTGGCCTTGGAAGCCAAAGCAGAGGAACGGGAAACACGGGGGTTGACTTCTATCAGGTAGTACTTCCCTGTTTCAGGGTCCAGCGCATACTGCACGTTACAACCGCCTTCAATTTTCAGTTCGCGGATAATTTTAATCGCGGAATCATTGAGCATTTTCAAATCGTGGTCATTGAGCGACAAAATAGGTGCTACCACAATGGAGTCGCCGGTGTGCACACCCACGGGGTCCATGTTTTCCATGCCGCAAATGGTGATAGCGTTGTCATTGGAGTCACGCATCACTTCAAATTCGATTTCCTTATAGCCTTTGACGCTCTTTTCAATCAGCACCTGATGCACAGGAGAAAGTTTAAATGCATTTTTGCCGATTTCCAGCAACTGCTCTTCATTATATGCAAACCCGCCGCCTGTACCGCCCAGCGTAAACGCGGGACGCAACACCACCGGATAGCCGATGCGGTCAGCCGCCTCTTTGGCTTCTTCCAAAGAATAGGTGATTTCGGAAGGAATAACCGGTTCACCGATAGATTCGCACATTTCCTTAAACATTTCGCGGTCTTCGGCGCGTTCGATACTTTCACTGTTGGTACCCAGCAACTGCACGCCGCATTCTTTCAAAATGCCTTTTTTCTCCAACTGCATCGCAAGGTTCAAACCGGTTTGACCGCCGATGCCCGGCACAATCGCGTCGGGACGCTCATACCGCAAAATACGCGCAATATATTCCAGTGTCAGCGGTTCCATATACACCTTATCCGCAATGGTGGTATCGGTCATAATGGTAGCGGGGTTAGAGTTGCAAAGCACCACCTCATACCCTTCTTCTTTGAGTGCCAACCCCGCCTGCGTACCGGCATAGTCAAATTCAGCCGCCTGACCGATAACAATCGGGCCGGAACCGATAATCAAAATCTTTTTAATGTCCGTTCTCTTTGCCATGTTATTTCCTCCCAAATTCTATATGCAAATTACCTATACACTACTTTGCCGTTACAAACGGTCAATACACATTTTCCAAACACCGTATCGTTTGCAAACGGTGTGCTCCTGCCTTTTGTTTTAAACGTGTCAGGGTCCACCGTATATGAAGCGTTCAAGTCATACACACAAAAATCATCAGTGGGCGGCAACCCAAACCGTTCACGTGGCGCAATCGCCATGACGTGTATCAATTTTTCGAGCGGCAAAATACCGGTTTTCACAAGATGCGTATACATTTCGGGGAATGCCGTTTCCAATCCCACAACCCCCATCATGCTACCACTCAACCCCTTGCTTTTTTCCTCTACACTGTGCGGCGCATGGTCGGTAGCAATCATATCAATAGTGCCATCCAGCAGCCCTTCGAGCAACGCCTCGCGGTCTGCTCTTGAACGCAACGGCGGGTTCATCTTAAATCTGCCGTCCTCTTGTAAATGGCTGTCATCCAGCAACAAATAGTGCGGTCCGGTTTCACAGGTGATGTTCACCCCGCTCTTTTTCGCTTCGCGGATGAGTTGCACACTTTCCTTAGTAGAAATGTGGCACACGTGGTACGCACAACCACTATCTGCCGCCAACTGTATATCCCGCTCAATCGGTTTCCATTCACTTTCACTGCAAATGCCTTTGTGTCCGTGCGCTTTTGCATATTCACCGTCGTGGATATACCCGCCGTGTAACAAGCAGTTATCTTCACAGTGCGCGGAAAGCACTTTGCCGAGTGCTCTACTGCGTTGCATCGCCTCGTACATCATCCCACGGTCTTGCACGCCGCGTCCGTCATCCGAAAATCCCACAACAAACGGGGAAAGTTCTTCGAGGTTGGCGAGCGTCTCCCCTCTTTGGTCCACTGTGATAGCGCCAAAGGGGTGTACCCGCACCGTTGCATCTTTCTTTATAGCATCTAATTGCGGTTGCAATTTCATGAGCGAGTCGGGCACAGGGTTTACGTTCGGCATGGTGCACACATCGGTATAACCGCCTGCCGCAGCAGCCGCGCTGCCGCTCGCAATCGTTTCTTTATACAAAAAACCCGGCTCTCTGAAATGCACATGCACATCACAAAAAGTCGGGAAAATATAGCAATCGGAAAACGAAACAACACCATCGTCCTGTAAAAAGCGATGGCTCATAGACGGCACGCTGTTCAGCTTGCCATCGGCATATTGCATACAATTTTGCAATGTAATTTCCATGCTTCTCCTCCAAACAAAAAAACCTTACCGGACGGCAAGGTTTGACACAACAAAAGGGCAGAATACCAGCATCGTACCCCTACACGTTTCGTATATCAAATCTTGCGGATGTCTCGCATCCAGTTAAAGATTTTATTTCTATTATAGTACCACACAACTATTCGCTTGTCAACTCTTTTAACCCTTAAAATGACATTTTTTGCAAGTAAAGTATTCACGTATTCTTTACACTTTCATTCATAGAATTGCTTTGACTAAATGCCACGGTTGTGGTATACTGTTCATGTGTTATGGAAAATACATATACTATAAAGGTTTTATTGTATATATAATTTCCTTGTAAGGAGGTCTTTATGAGAAATTATTCTGAAATTACACCGTATATCGAGAAACTGGCGGCTCTCTCTTGTGAAAATAACCATATCGCACCCGAAATGTACGCAGAACACCACGTTAACCGCGGTTTGCGCGACATGAACGGCAACGGCGTTGTGACCGGTCTTACCGAAGTGTCCAATATCCAAGCCAAACGAAAAGATGCAAACGGCAATACCGTTCCCTGCCACGGTGAACTGTACTACCGCGGCGTCAACATACGCGACCTTGTGAACGGATTTATGCGGGATGACCACTTCGGTTTCGAAGAAACGGTTTATCTGCTGTTGTTCTCGCAACTTCCTACCGCCGA
>JAZOCQ010000179.1:0-2412 GCA_045596565.1 Acutalibacteraceae bacterium | reverse complement strand
TCTTTTTGCAAAAAATATTTGGCAGAAAGAAGGAGAGTTGCTTTATGTTGAAAAACACATTTCGCGGCGGCGTGCATATGTATGACGGCAAGGAATTGACCGCCTCATTGCCGATACAGCGGTTGCAACCCGTGGGTGAAGCGGTATATCCGTTGTCACAACATATCGGTAAACCTGCAGTGCCGACGGTTCAAAAAGGTGATATGGTGTTGGTCGGACAACAAATTGCTGCCCCTGCCGACGGTTTGTCTGCAGGTATTTGCGCTTCGGTTTCGGGCACTGTGAAAGCGATAGAGAAACGCTTGACCGTTTCGGGTAATCGTGTGATGTCTATTGTGGTAGACAATGACGGACAGTATACTGCGTGTGAGCGGGAAACTCCGTACAATGATTTTCACGATTTGGATAACAGTCAAATTCGCACCATTGCGCGTGCGGCGGGCATTGTCGGTTTGGGCGGTGCGGGATTCCCTACCCATGTGAAACTCACCCCGCGTGAGGATAACGCGATTGCGCATATCATTATCAACGGTGCGGAATGTGAGCCGTATCTTACCTCGGATTACCGTTTGATGTTGGAACAAAGCGATGCCTTGCTTGGCGGTATTCGTATTTTGCTCAAAATGTTTCCGAGTGCCAAAGCGATTATCGGTATTGAAGATAATAAACCTGAAGCTATCCGCTTGCTGTTGCATAAAACCGAACGGCATCCGGACGTTTCAGTGGGTGTGCTCAAAACCAAATATCCGCAAGGCGGCGAACGTTCGCTGATTTATGCGTTGACGGGTAAGAAGGTGCATTCCCGTATGTTGCCGTATCAAGCGGGGTGTATTGTGCACAACGTGGCAACGGTGATTGCGTTGTACCGTGCGGTGGCAGAAAACACACCGTTGCTCACCCGTATCGTAACCTTATCGGGCGATGCATATCGTAATCCCGGTAACTATGAAGTACCGATTGGCATTTCCTTGCAAGAGGTTGTAGAACTTACGGGCGGTTTTGCCACGGAGCCGCAACAACTTATTGCGGGCGGCCCGATGATGGGCACGGCGCTTGCAAGCGTTGACGTCCCTGTGCAAAAGACCACTTCAGCGCTGCTGGCTTTCACCGAACATCAGACGGCGGATTTAAAAACCACGAATTGTATTCACTGTGGACGTTGCGTGCGTGTGTGTCCTGCGAATTTGGTGCCGCAGTTGATGGTGAAAGCCGTGCGTAAAGGTGACATGGACGCGTTTAAGGATTTGAACGGTATGGAATGTGTTTCTTGCGGCAGTTGTTCGTACGTGTGCCCTGCACACATCTACTTGACACAAAGTTTCGTGCAAGCGAAAACGGCTATTGCCACCGCAAATAAGCAAACAAGGGAGGCGGCTGACAAATGAATACTTTAAAACGCATTTCGTTTTCGCCGCATATTCATGCGCATACCAATACTTGTCATATTATGGCGGATGTCGCCATTGCACTGTTGCCGGCGGGCGTATTTGGTGTGTGGAATTTCGGCTGGCGCGCGTTATTGGTGATTGGTGTCTGCGTGCTGACTTGTATCCTTTCCGAGTTTGCGTATGAAAAATTATTAAAACTCCCTGTGACTATCGGGGATTGCAGTGCGCTGGTGACCGGCTTGTTACTTGCGTACAATCTGCCGGTTGGCATTCCGATATGGATTGCAGTACTCGGCAGTGTGTTCGCTATTGTGGCGGTCAAGCAACTGTTTGGCGGTATTGGGCAAAATTTTGTCAACCCTGCATTAGCGGCGCGTTGTTTTTTGTTAATTTCTTTTGGTGGCTATATGACCACCTATCCCGCGGGCTTGGACGGTGTCACCGGTGCTACCCCGCTTGCCGCTATGAAAGCGGGGGAAGCAGTGGATATGCTGTCGCTGGTGTTCGGTACGCGTGCGGGCTGTATCGGTGAGGTGTCCACCGTGGCGATTTTACTGGGTGCGGCGTATATGTTGGTGCGTCATGTGATTAGTCCACGCATCCCGCTGGTATGTTTGGGTAGTTTTGTGGTATCCGTCACAGTGATTTCTTTGCTGAACGGCAGCGGCTTGCCCGCTTTGCCGTATCTGGCGGCGCAACTGTGCAGCGGTGGTTTAATGCTCGGTGCTTTCTTTATGGCGACCGACTATTCCACCAGCCCCATCACGCGTGCAGGCCAATGGGTATATGCCGTTTTAATCGGTGCATTAACGGCGATATTCCGTTTGGTCGGTTCGGCGGCAGAGGGCGTTTCGTATGCCATTGTGCTGGGTAACGTTTTGGTGCCGCTCATTGAAAAGGTGACACTGCCGCGCGCTTTCGGCGTAAAAAAGGAGGCAAAAGCATGAAAAAGATAGCGAAAGATGCATTTGCCT
This sequence comes from Acutalibacteraceae bacterium, assembly GCA_045596565.1. Lineage (GTDB taxonomy): Bacteria > Bacillota > Clostridia > Oscillospirales > Acutalibacteraceae > URNF01. Next base: position 50 of record JAZOCQ010000179.1, on the reverse strand, counting down.
TATTTATGATTACACTGGTCGCGGGCGTTTTGCTGGCGGCGGTATATGCA
>JAZOCQ010000178.1:0-7945 GCA_045596565.1 Acutalibacteraceae bacterium | reverse complement strand
CATTCAAAAAAGCATATAAGTCCCGCCGCAACCCAGAAAGAGATGATGAGAGACATTGCGGTGTTTTTCAAGGAACAACCAAAAATAGATTTATGATTTTCTTTCATTCTTCTTTACTTCTCCTTTTTAAAGCAAATGTGGTCACGGATTATAGTTAAAAACTATATCATATAAATAGTTTCCAAGTTTGCTTGATGCAAAATATCTTGTAAATTCCAGTTCTCCGTATTTAACTTCTTGATTATATTTTTCATCAGTCATTGTTGCGGCAATATAGTACCTAATGGCATCATTCTTACTAAAATGAATTGCTAATATCATACAAGTGTCGTCCGTAAATTCTAAAGCCAAAGCATACTCATGAGGAGAATTGGGTTTATGCTTAATCCAACCCTGTTCTCCGCTAATCATAGTATTTGGAGTATTAATAAGATTGGTTAATTGTGCATTTTCTTCTTCGCTTAACATCCGCATAACACCGTGGTTTTTGAAGTTAATAGGTTCAACGGACAGTATATAGGCATTTTTGATGGTCTTGTTGGATAAAATATGCTCATAACGCCGCACTGTTGTAATGGCAGTAGTTTTGCTTTTTGTGGTTTCCAAGGTGATGTCTGTATCAGCTGTAGTGCTTTCAGTGATGGATGTAGTTGCTTTGCTAGTCGTGTTTGATGCCGTGGTATTTATCGTTTTCCGGGAGGTGGTTATAATTGTTGATACTTCTCCTACAACATCATCCTTGCCGTTATCGAAGTGCGCACAACCGGAAACACAACACTGCAAAACGAAGAAAATCGCCAGCATCCATATAGACGTTTTTTTCATACTATCTCCTTCTCTATGTTTTTATTATATTATTAAAGCCTTATCGTGACAAGCAAATTCTTTTATCGGATTTATGATTTCTTTTATCTAATTTTAAAACCGTTGCAACAGCTAAACGTTGCAACGGTTTTATTTTATGACGCTTCTTTCAATTGCTTTTGGGATACCGATTGTGCGGTTTCAAGCATATTTTCCGCGAAGATGCCGTAGCCTTTGGCGGGGTCATTGACAAAAACATGGGTCACCGCACCGACAAGCTTGCCGTCTTGAATAATAGGGCTACCCGACATTCCTTGCACAATGCCGCCGGTTATACCCAACAACCGTTCATCCGTCACTCGTATCACCATGTTTTTTGTGGGGGAAGCATCCCGATACCGCACTTGCTCAATTTCAATAGCATAAAACGCGGGTGTTTTTCCCTCTACCGTGGTGTAGATTTGTGCTTTTCCCTCTTTGACCTGCTGTTTCATTGCCACAGGCATCGTATGATAAGAAATGTGCGGTAAGCGGGTGAGTTTTCCATACAAACCGGTGTCGGTATTACCCATTATTATGCCCAACACCTCATCTCCCACCGTACCATTTAACGAACCGGCAGAACCGGACACGCTTTTTTCCACGTCAAATATCTCGGCTGTTACAATTTCGCCGGTGGAAATCGGTAATTTCTCATCGGTATCTACATCGCAAACCGCATGTCCCAATCCGCCGAACGATTTAGATTCCGGCTCAAAAAAAGTCAACGTGCCGATTCCCGCTGAACTGTCGCGCACCCAAAAACCGGAGCGATAGCGATTTTCGGTCACCGATAACACTGCGCAAAATTGTATATCAAATTGCAGATTATCCCGTCGCACACGCAAGGTGACCTTCTCGCCCTTGGATTGTTCAATCAAAGCACGCAACTCATAATTGGTGCTGACCTTTGTATCGTCCACCGACAAAATGACATCCCCCTCTTTTAAACCTGCAATCCGTGCGGGATTACAAGGGCCAGATGCGGTATCCACCTGTGAAAACCCCACTACCAACACACCGTCGGTATACATTTTTATACCGAACGGGATACCAGCCACCACAACAACCGGTTCTTTGACCACCTGTACCGTGATTTCTTTTACGGGAATGACGCCAAACAATTGCAGTGAAGAACGATAACTATTCCCCGCAGTCGCCGCCACCGCATCCCGCACCGATGATTTTACCGTATCTTTTACCTCTATCGCACCATTCAAGTGCAAAGCCTTTCCCTCAGTAACACTGAATTGTTCCGGCATTGTATAATAGTAATATACAATAGCGCCCCAAGCCGCTATCACGACAATTGCCAAAAAAAGTACTGTATTTCGAATGCACGTACGCATATATCGTCCTCTTTTCAAAAATATCTCCTACGATATTTTTGACAAAAAAGCGGCGTGCTATGTTGCCAATTTCAGCAAATAAAAAACGCACATTCCTGTGCGTTTTTTTCATTTAGTTGGTTAACGTTTCAGAACTTTGATATAAAAACTGTCCGATGTCGTATACACCCGAGTGCAACATATTAAGATATTTCAGCGCCATCACCGCACCACGTGCCACACAGTGTATCGGTTGCGCCGCCATAAAACAACGAATGCCCGTAACCTCGGCAATATGTTCCAACATACCACGCATTTGCGACATACCACCCGCTAACATAATACCGTTGTCATAAATATCCGCTGAAAGCTCGGGAGGCGTATTTTCCAAAACGCGCATAATGGTATTGGTGATTTCGTGTAACGGTTCTTGCACCGCCTGCATAATTTCAGCCGAAGTAATCATCTGTTTGCGCGGCAAACCGGTAATAGCGTCTCTACCTTTTGCTTCCATCTGCAGTTCAAACACATTTTTTGTCACTTTGCCGATTTCGATTTTTAATTGTTCCGCCATACGCTCACCTATCACCAATTGATGATGATGCCGTATAAATCGTATAATCGCCTCATCAAAATTATCGCCGCCCACACGTTCCGAACAAGAGGACGCCAAACCTTTCAAGGACATAACCGCCACATCCGTCACACCGGCGCCGATTTCCACTACCATACAACCGCGGGGCGCTTCAATATCCAATCCCGCGCCCACAACAGCCGCCATCGATTCTTCAATCAACATTGCCTGCCGTGCGCCTGCGGCGTACACAACTTCCAAAAACGAGCGTTGTTCCACAGCGGTTACCGAAGCCGGCACACTAACCACCACACGCGGCTTTACCACCTTATACGCGCACACTTTTTGCATAAAATAACGCAACATCATACACGCATAATCAAAATCCGCAATAACACCTTTGGCAAGCGGCCGTATCACCGTAATGGAATCCGGTGCGCGTCCGAGCATCTGATACGCCTCTTGGCCGCACGCAAGCAGCTTATCCGTCTGCGTATCTACCGCAATAACGGCCGGTTCATCCAGTACAATCCCCTTATCAGCGGCACAAATCACCACGCGCGAGGTGCCCAAGGCAATACCATAATCCTTTTGATTCATGTAAAGTCTCCAACCTTTCCACCCAATTTTTCCTTTAATTGGGTGATGGGATTTTCCTTTTCATCGTTTTTCTGCTTGTCCATACGAGAAACAGCAACACACGTAACATACACGTTCTTTGCTCCGTATATTTTTAACATTTTCGCACATTCATTGGTAGTAGAACCGGTGGTCACCACGTCATCTAATAATAAAATATTTTTATCCTTTATGGATATCTTTGTATTCACATCGAACACACCCAGCACATTACCGTTTCTGCAATGTGCAGGTAAGCCCTTTTGAGACGGTGTGTAAAATATTTTGCGCAATAACGGCACATACGGCACATGTAATTCTTTGGAAATGTATTTTGCCAATGCTTCTGTCTGGTCAAAACCGCGAGCAGTATAATCGGTGCGATACAAAGGTACTGTGGTAATATAATCCACAACCCTTTCCCCAAGCACGACGTAAATAGACGTAAGCATATTCTCCGTATAATACTGTATACGGTCAATATCTTCCGCTTTTTTAAAATAATAAATACTATCCTTTATGGGGTGTTCGTTATAAAACGGAGCGGCAATGCCGTCGGTGAGAAACGTATCCATTTTACAAACGCAACTTTTCTTCCCTCTGCCGCAACGATTACAAACAGCACTCTGTATCAACGGCAATTCTTTTTTCGCGCAAGCAGGACAAATCGGCATATTCTCAACCGCCACTACTTCATCACACAAAACACAGTGCGGCGGAAAAAAGACATTTTTCAACCAAGTCATCATCTTGTTCACTGTGCATACGCTCCTTGGTTGATAAAAAACTGCAAACCACTGTACCGCAAGGTTTTGCGGTCATTTTCCACCATTGCCGACAACGTTTGTGTTTCGCCAACCATCACTAAAAGCTTTTTGGCTCGCGTCATAGCAGTATACAATAAATTGCGATAGCACAATTGTTTTTGATGACGGAACATTGTCAGTATTACCACATCAAATTCACTGCCTTGGCTTTTATGCACGGTAATAGCATACGCCAATTCCAGACATTTCAAATCCTCTCTTGTGTATAACGCAACGCGGTTATCATACCGTACGGATACGGTATCCTCCTGTCGATTGACTTTTTCGAGCACTCCGATATCACCGTTGAACACACCCGTGCCCACTTCGCCGTTATCTTTCACCCACGTGATGTCATAGTTGTTTTGATTGTGCATCACCTTATCGCCGACACGCAACACAACGTCCCCGCATTTGATTTCGGCTTTATGTTTTTCGGGCGGATTGAGCAATGCTTGCAGGCGCGTATTGAGCAGTATCGTACCCAATTCCCCGCGTCTGCCGGGACATAATACCTGTACGCCGTTCCAACAAGAGTATCCATACGTTTCGGGAATACGACGATTACACAAATCTAATACCGTTTCCTGCACATCAACGCCATCGTGACGAGGCATAAAGAAAAAGTCACCGTCTTTATCGTTCATCCGCGGCATTTTACCCTCCAACACCGCATGTGCGCCCGCGATAATATTACTTTTCAACGATTGTCTGAAAATTTCGGTCAACTGTACCGTGGGGACAACCCCCGACAATAACAGACTTTGCAACACATTGCCCGCGCCAACCGAAGGTAACTGGTCCACATCCCCCACCAAAATCAATCTGGCTTCGGGACGTAAGGCACGCAATAAACTTTCAAACAGCAACACATCCACCATAGAAAGTTCATCCACAATCACTGTATCTGCATCCAATGGGTTTTTCTCATCCCGCGCAAAATAGGCCGTATCATCTTCGCCCCACTGCACCTCTAAAAGACGATGCAACGTTTTTGCATCGTATCCTGTCAGTTCGGTCATACGTTTAGCGGCTCTGCCGGTAGGCGCCGCCAATACCACATTTTCCCCGCAAACTTCCAATAGAGAAATCATACCGTTGACGGTGGTGGTTTTACCGGTGCCCGGCCGACCGGTCAATATCATAACACGGTTGGAAATCGCCGCTTGCAGAGCAGCAATTTGCTGTTGTTCATACTGAATACGTAAGCGGTTTTCTATCATTTCAATGCGTGCAGAAATATCTGCTGCCGTAACCGGAACCGTGTGGGACATCTGACGCATGCGAGTGGCAATATATTGTTCTGCCATATAGTACTTCGGCAAAAATATAAACCGTTGCTCCCCAATTTCCTCCTCCATAACCACACCGCGCGGCAACAAACTTTCCAAGACACGTACCACCGTCTCCTCTTCTGCTTGTAACAAAGCGGCAGCAACCGGAACCAACTTGTCATAGGGTAAGCAGGTGTGTCCATTGCCAAGATTGTGACGTAACACGTATAATAAGCCCGCTTCGATACGATTAGAGGTATTTTCAAAGCCATACATCGCCACCGCCATACGGTCGGCGCGTTCAAACGGGATACTCAAATCGGTATTACACAGAATATACGGGTTTTCTTTGATGCGAGAAATGGCACTGACGCCGTACCGCTTCCAACAACGTACCGCCTCGCTTTGGGTCAATCCATATGTGGAAAAAGTAAGCATCAATTCGCGCAAACCGCTCTGTGCGCGGAATTCTTCGCCGAGTTTTTTTGCTTTTTCGTGGGTGATACCGCGTACTTCTGCCAAGCGCAACGGTTCTTCTTCCAAAATACGCAATGTATCCTCGCCAAATTTATCCAACACCTTAGCCGCAGTGGAAGGACCGATACCACGTACTGCGCCCGAAGATAAATACCGCAAAATCGCCATGGTATCCGTGGGCAGACGCGACGTATGACTTTCCATGCGAAATTGTCTGCCAAACTGGGGATGTTCCACCCATTCCCCGTTCATAAACAATTCTTCGCCAACGTGCACATCCGGAAAGGTGCCTACCACTTTTTCCAGTGTTTGGGCAGTGGAAATCAAGTCGATAACTGTCCAGCCATTATCGGGGTTACGGAAAACAACACGTTCCACAGTACCGGATAGCTGCTCGCCTGTTTTATCCATATTTCCGCCACCTTTCCACTACTTTTTAACACTGCTATTATATACCATTCTCCCTATAAATGCAATTCTCTTCGACAAAATTTTCAGCCGTTAGAAAGCGCACGTCATGTCTGTCGGCGCATAGCCGTTCCAACACTGCTTTTTGTTCTTCACCAACGCCGTTATCTATCAATAACAACACCGCATCTTTCTCCGCTTTCATACGAAAATATCGGATGATTTGCTCAACATTTTCAGTGTCTGCACGCAAATATGCTACCTCAAACATAACCGGTTTCACCGTTGGTTGTAAAATACGCACCGATAAACGATGCAATAAGCACGCAATACCATACAAAGCCAAAAATAATACGATACTAAGCATAATTTCCGCTTTCATAAAACCCTTCGCCCCTTTTGAATTGTATATTCATCCATATTCATTAGGGGTTGTCAACGTGTTACAAAAAAGGACCGTGCACCTTTGGTGCACGGTCCTTTTCATACATGTTATTCAGCGACTTCTTCAGCGGCTTCTTCGGTAGCTTCCTCAGCAACCACTTCTTCAGCTGCGGGTTCCAGCAGAGCACGGATAGAAAGGCTGATACGCTTGTTTTCATAGTCAACCTGCGTAATCTTCACTTTCACTTCCTGGCCCACTTTCAGCTCATCCTGAGGTTTCTCAATGCGGCGGTCCGCAATCTGAGAAATATGAATGAGGCCATCAATGCCGGGAATAATTTGTGCAAACGCACCAAAAGCGGTCATACCGACAACTTTCGCGTCCACAACGTCATCCACATTGTAGTTTGCCTTGAAAATTTCCCACGGATTGTCTTCTGCTTTGCGATAACCCAAAGAAATCTTTTTCTTTTCGGTATCCAAATCACGAATGTATACCGTAACGGTGTCGCCAACATTCACAACCTCAGAAGGATGTTTGATGCGGCTCCAGGACAACTCGGAAATGTGAATCATACCGTCCACACCACCCAGGTCTACAAAAGCACCGTAGGAAGTGAGGGATTTCACAGTACCGGTGTACTGCTGACCAACTTCCAGAGTGCTCCACGCTGCAGCTTCTTTTTCCTTGCGCTCCTCTCGAGCAACCACACGGATAGAAGCAACCGCACGACGGCGAGCAGTGTTAACTTCAATGATTTTAAAGCGAACGGTTTGACCCTTGAGCGGGGACAAATCTTCCATACGGGTAAGCGAAGCATGGGAAGCGGGCACGAACACGCGCACACCGTTGGCAACCACCAGAACACCGCCTTTGATGACATCACAAACGGTGCCTTCCAGAATTTCGCCGGAAGCTTCCGCTTCAACGATGGTGTTCCAGCCTTTCAGAGAATCCACGCGCTTTTTGGAAAGCATGATGGTACCTTCTTGGTCATTGGTACGCATAATGAGCAGTTCCAATTCGTCACCGACTTTGACAACGTCGGCAGGATTTGCATTGGGGTCGGCGGACAGTTCTTCCGCCGGGATGTAACCGGTTTGTTTGCGACCGATCACTTCGACCTGCACTTCGCTCTGCGAAATGCTCAAAACAACACCGCGAACACGGCTGCTGGCCTCTTTCAATTGAGATTCCGGGAACGTCGCGTCAAGAGCCTCTTCAAAGCTCAT
>JAZOCQ010000177.1:0-1592 GCA_045596565.1 Acutalibacteraceae bacterium | reverse complement strand
TATCAATGATAACATTGATAAATTGCGGCATTCTGCTACGTCTGCGTTGTCCGAAAGGCGCGATGTGATTATCGTTTCCAGCGTATCTTGTATTTACAGTTTAGGTGCACCGGAAGATTACCGCAAGATGCGTGAATCGTTGCGCCCGGGTATGCAAAAAGACCGCGATGCGTTATTGGCAAGACTGGTGGAATTGCAGTATGAACGCAATGACGTCAATTTTATCCGTAATAAATTCCGCGTGCGCGGTGATGTTGTAGAGATTTTTCCTGCAAACGAGGACGATACCGCTATCCGCGTGGAATTTTTTGGCGATGAAATTGACCGTATCAGCGAAATCAATCCTTTGACGGGGGAGAAAAAAGCGGAATTACAGCATGTTGCGATTTATGCGGCTTCCCATTATATCGTGCCGCCCGAGAAAATGGCGGTTGCCGTGGAGGAAATCGAGCGGGAACTGGATGAGCGGGTTGCTTTCTTTAAAAGAGAGGGTAAACTGCTGGAAGCAGAGCGTATTTTACAACGCACGCGGTATGATATTGAAATGTTACAGGAAATCGGTGTGTGCAAGGGTATTGAAAACTATTCCCGCATTTTGACAGGCCGTGCACCGGGCTCGACGCCGTTTACGCTTTTGGACCATTTTCCCGACGATTTTCTGCTTATCGTGGATGAATCGCACGTTACATTACCGCAGGTGCGCGGTATGTACGGCGGTGACGTTGCGCGTAAAAAAAGTTTGATTGATTTTGGGTTCCGTTTGCCCAGTGCATACGATAACCGTCCTTTGCATTTTGACGAGTTTTATGATCGGGTTAACCAAGCTATATTTGTTTCCGCGACCCCTGGTGAACTGGAAAAACAAAAGAGCACACAGATTGCCGAGCAAATCATTCGTCCGACCGGTCTTACTGACCCTGAGGTGTTTGTCAAACCCATCGAGGGACAAATTGACGATTTGATGGAAGAAATCCGTTTGCGGGTAGAGCAAAAAGAACGCGTTTTGGTGACTACCCTTACCAAGAAAATGGCAGAGGATTTGACGCATTTCTTAGAAGAAAATGGTGTAAAAGTGCGGTATATGCATCACGATATTGATACCATGGAGCGTATGGAAATTATCCGTGACCTGCGCTTGGGTACGTTTGACGTTCTGGTAGGTATCAATTTATTGAGAGAGGGTCTGGATATCCCCGAGGTGTATTTGGTTGCTATTTTAGACGCGGATAAGGAAGGCTTTTTACGCTCGGAAACTTCGCTTGTGCAGACCATTGGTCGTGCTGCACGCAATGCGCACGGACAGGTAATTATGTATGCGGATACGGTCACGCCGTCTATGGAGCGGGCAATAGTGGAAACGAACCGTCGTCGTGAAATTCAGATGGCATATAATGCCGAGCACGGTATCGTCCCGCAAACCATCGTTAAGGAAGTGCGGGAATTGATTGACATTCGCACGCACAAGCAGACACCTGATGATTTCAAAAATTTAAGCCGTGTAGAACGGATGCAGTTAATCGAACACTTGAAAAAGGAAATGAAAAATGCGGCGAAGTTGTTGGAATTCGAGCATGCCGCATATCTGCGCGACC
>JAZOCQ010000176.1:0-2580 GCA_045596565.1 Acutalibacteraceae bacterium | reverse complement strand
TGTTCGAAACCGGTCAGGAAACCCCCACCACCATGATGCGTGCGTTTGAGACTATCGGTTGTGATAACCTCGGTGTTAACCTTGACACCGCTAACCTCATTCTGTACGGCAGAGGCAATCCCGTGGACGCGCTCAAAGTGTTCGGCAAATATGTCCGTAACCTGCACGCGAAAGACGGCTGCTTCCCGCAAAACGGTCACGACCTTGGTGCTGAAACCCGCTTGGGCGACGGTTGTGCCGATTTCCGCGGCGTATTTAAGGGCCTGAAAGACGTCAACTATGACGGCCCCGTTACCATCGAACGCGAAATCGAAGGTGACCAGCAAGTGGCTGACATTCGTTATGCGCGTGAATACCTCACCAAAATTATTCGTGAGATTCACGGTGCAGATTACGAGTGCTAATGTATCAATAAAAAAGGTGTGTGGAATTTCCACACACCTTTTTTGTTTTCGCACATATTTAGTTAAACCAGTTTTTTATAATAGATATTGCGTAACAGATGCCCGTATTTTTCTTTGGTGCCGTATAGGGCATACTGCATGTGTTCGAAATTACGGCAACTATGGACATTCAAAGGAGATGCAGTCGCACAAATATACTGCTTACCTTTTTCTTTTGCGACTTCTTCCAGTTTTACACCCAAGCGTTGCTGTAAGCGGTTGCCCCAATACGCAGGGGATACGATAACCAGTTTGAAATTGATGACGTTTTCAAGTTGATTTTGCAAAAACGGGATATCGTTTCCGATGTTTTCGTCGGTGTTTTGCCCGTCAAATAATACGGCGAAAGCAATCAGTTGTTTATGATGAAAAGCGCCGACGGTATAGTGCGGCTCTTTCAAGCAAGCAGTCAACATTTCACGGCTGTTTTTGCGCAATAAGTTTGGGTCTTTCAGTGCTTCAAGCACTTTGTCTTGCAAGGCGCAAACGGCGGGCAGGTCATCCGCTGTACACCGTTTGAAATCAAATGCGTTTTCGGGGTATTTCAATTGTATCACCTTATTTTTTTGAGGAAATCATTTTAGCGTAAATATCGGGGTCAACAACGTTTTGCAGACTGTATTCTTCGTGAAAAATGGGCAATCCATGTTTTTTACGATAATCCATCCATGTTTTTTCCAATTTATATAAGTTTTTGAAATTTTCGGGGTTTTTGACCAGCTTTTTGCGTTGCACATACGGGTTGTGCACGGCGATAAAGAACCGATATCCAAACAAGTCGTTGAGCATATCGACAGTGAGTGTTCCGCGTTCAATCAGCAGTTGGAACACCTCGAAAAAGGTCAGATAGTTGGACAGATGGACGTTTTCCAAATCAATGTCCGGCAAATTTTCGAAATCGTAGTTCTCAAACAACGTGTACGCCTGTTTGTAGTCCTCGTTGTTGACGAAAGTGGAATTCAAATCGGACAAGAAATCGCCTTCGGTGATTTTGCGGGATTGATAGATTTCGGTGGCGAGCAATACGACGCCCAAAACGGCGGATAACAATGATAAATATTGTGTGATATTGGATTGGTTGGTCAGCGATACCACTAATGTTAAGGCGCAAACCAAGAACACAAAAATAAAAGAAATAAGTTTCACTTTTTTCATTTTCTCACATCCTTTTTCATCCAATAGTTTACTACAACAACCGACAAAAGTCAACAAACCTCTGTTGAGAAAAACATTGGTCTATAGCCAAAAAACAACTACCCGAAGAAGAGCAGATAAACTCTTTTTCGGGTAGTGGGGTTTTACATATCGTTTTTGATTAAATCTTCTAAGGTTTCGCGTTTGACCGCAACGTGTTCGTCATCTTTGGTGAGCATCAACACGGGCGGGCGGGGGACGCGGTTGTAATTAGATGCCATGGAATAGTTGTAGGCGCCCGTCGTGAGCACCGCGAGCATATCCCCGCGTTTCACCGAAGCGGGTAGATACACATTGGGTTGCAAGATATCGCCGCTTTCGCAACATTTACCCACCACGTCGCACTTGAAATCGGCGGGTTCATGCATTTTCTCGGGGCACACCACCGTGTAAGGAGAACCGTACAGCGCAAAGCGTGGATTATCCCCCATACCGCCGTCCACCGACACGTAGTTTTTGTAACCGGGGATGCGTTTGACACTGCCCACCGTGTAGAGGGTGATACCCGCATCCGCCACAATACTGCGCCCCGGCTCCAAACGGATGGCGGGCAAGGGCAGTTGCAATTGTGCGCACGCATTTTTGACGTGTGTTGCCACTTGGCGAATGTTGTCTGCAATATTAATGGTGGGGTCATCGTCGGTGTACCGCACACCGTACCCGCCGCCTAAATCCAACTGACGGGCGGTGTAGCCGTATTGCATGCGCATCGCGCCGATAAACTGTAACATAATATCAGCGGAACGGAAAAACGTATCCGAATCAAACACCTGCGAGCCGACGTGACAGTGGAAACCTTCCAGTGACAGGTGCGGCAAATCCAGCGCATAGCCGGTGATATCTGCCGCTTGTCCCGTTTCAATCGCGCTGCCGAATTTCGAGTCCACCTGACCGGTTGCTACCGCTTCGTATGTATGGGTGTCGATGCCGGGGGTGATACGCA
>JAZOCQ010000175.1:0-2586 GCA_045596565.1 Acutalibacteraceae bacterium | reverse complement strand
TCAAAATACTGTCTGCATTTATCAATAACTGCCGCCAAACGGATAATTTCCGGACGTGTACCTACGATAATCAGCAATTTTAATTAACCGTTATTTTGAAACATAACGTCTTGATAATCCAGTTTCATATTCATACCCCCTCATTTACGACTGTCGAGAAAATTTTGCAAAATAATAGAAGCGGAAACGGCGTCTATCACGTCTTTGCGTTTTTTACCCCGCACGTCGGTGTCGTTAAGAAAACCGATTGCAGACATGGTTGTCATACGTTCATCCCACAACGTAACGGGCAAATCGGTGAGTGTTTGCAAGGTTTGCACAAAACATTCTGCCCTTTTAGCACTTTCTCCACAACTGCCGTCCATATTTTTAGGATGCCCCACCACTATCATTTCCGCCCGTTCCACCACAGCAGCTTGCAATACTTTTTCGGGCACTTTTTCGGGATTGCCTTCCTTGATGCTATATAGAGGAGAAGCCAATACCTCTCCCGCATCACAAACCGCTAATCCGGTACGCACCAATCCAAGGTCAACGGCTAAAATACGCATACGTTACCCCCGTTTCTTACTGTCACAGACAGTATATCATTTTTAAAGGACTTTTGCAAGTATTTCTCACATACCGCTGCTATCTTCATATATTATAAAAGGACAACCCATCAAAACAGAGAGGAGATACGATTGTGAATACCTGTGCAAATACCGTCTGTAATCAGCAGGAAGAAAGCATTTTCCTACCGGTTATGGCATATATACCGCGTCAAGAATTACAAGCGGTATACGAAGCGGAACAAGCTTTTCGTTGCGGCACCTTATTCCCTGAAATTTACAAGCCGTTTAAGGGAGGTTGCAGAAATGGATAACCGTCTGGCAATGCGTCGCAGAATTGAAGCGTATGATTTTGTAATTGTGGATATGAATCTCTTTCTGGACACACATCCTACCGACTGTAAAGCATTGGCTTTATTCAAAGCATACGTCGAAAAACGTAATATGCTCATTGCAGAGTACGAAGCAATGTTCGGCCCGTATATCGCCACTGTTACCGATGTTGACGGCGATGATTTCGCTTGGATATGCGACCCGTGGCCCTGGGATTATTGTAAGGAGGTTTGAGCAATATGTGGCAATATGATAAAAAACTGCAATATCCGGTGCATATCACCAACCCTAACCCCAAAATCGCGCAGGTCATTATCAGCCAATTCGGCGGTCCCGACGGCGAGCTCGCGGCATCCATGCGGTATTTGAGCCAACGGTACAGTATGCCGTACGCAGAGGTAAAAGGTTTGCTCACCGATATCGGCACCGAAGAACTGGCGCATATGGAAATGGTCAGCGCTATGGTGCATCAACTTACCCGTAATTTAAGCGAATCTGAAATTCGAGCAAAAGGATTTGACACCTATTTTGTAGACCATACCACCGGTGTCTACCCCATCGCAGCCTCAGGGACACCTTTTAGTGCTATGTATTTTGCTGTAAAGGGAGACCCCATTACAGACCTGCACGAAGATTTAGCTGCGGAACAAAAGGCTCGTACTACCTACGATAATCTCATCCGTTTAATTGATGACCCCGACGTATTAGACCCGCTGCGTTTCCTGCGGCAAAGGGAGTTAAATCACTATCAAAGATTCGGTGAGGCACTGGAACTCACCACCGACCGTTTAAACAGCAAAAACTACTATGTCTGTAATCCTGCTTTCGATAAAGGTTGCGGAAAATAATTGGATGAGGGGACTGCTTGACAGTCCCCTCTTATTTATCTTTTTCTACATAAATTGTGGAAAAAAGATATTTTTCTTTACTTTTACAACAATATATGGTATAATTCGTTCAGTTTAAGTGTGTTATATCCATTCTACTTTAATCGGTACAGCGAGACCGACAAGCGAAGATGCATACCGCACACCGAAATGTGCGATATCCTGCACACCCTTCTCACCTTGTCGTTTCGACAAGGTTTTTTATTGTTCCGATATACGTTACACTATAAAAAGGATGAGAAATATGCAAAAGAAATCGCTTTTAATGGATGAAGCAGATGTGCGTCGCGCTTTAATGCGTATCGCGCACGAAATTCTGGAAAAAAATAAAGGTGTCGAAAACGTATGTCTGGTGGGCATTAAACGTCGCGGTGTGCCTCTTGCACAGCAAATCTGCAATAACATTACACAAATTGAGGGTTCTCCCCTGCCGTGCGGCGAATTAGACATTCATTTTTACCGCGATGACCGACAACCCACATCTCCCGTTTTAGAGGCGGCGACATTGCCTTTTGATGTCACCAATAAAACCATCGTATTGGTTGACGATGTATTGTATACCGGCCGCACGGTGCGCGCCGCCATTGACGCCGTTTTTGCACTTGGGCGGCCACGTGCTATTCAACTGGCAATTTTGGTAGACCGCGGGCATCGTGAACTGCCCATTCGTGCCGATTACGTCGGCAAAAACGTGCCAACCTCACACAGCGAACGCATTATGGTGCAAGTACCGTCGTTTGACGGATGTTCTTGTGTGGAAATCTGGCAACAAGACGATAAATAACGCTGCGGCGTATTTATAAAATAATAAGGGG
>JAZOCQ010000174.1:0-10736 GCA_045596565.1 Acutalibacteraceae bacterium | reverse complement strand
GTATCGCCGTGCAGAAACTGTACGACTTTATCTGGGACGATTTTTGCGATTGGTATATCGAACTTTGTAAAGTTCGTTTGCAGGGCGATGGCGGTGAAAACGCTTGTCGTGTGCTGGTGTATACCATGACCGCCATGCTGAAATTGTTGCATCCGTTCATGCCGTTTATCACCGAAGAAATCTGGCAATCCCTGCCGCATGAGGGTGAGACACTGATGCGCTCCGCGTGGCCGGTATATGAGGATGCGTTGAATTTCGCCGGCGAACAGCAGGAGATGGAACGTGTGATGGGCGCTATCCGCGCTATCCGCAACCGCCGTGCCGAAATGAACGTACCGCCGTCCCGTAAAGCGGAATTGTATGTGGAAACCGCATTTGCCGATACCTTTACGCTGGGTACACCGTTCTTACAACGGCTTGCGTCTGCTTCTAACGTACAGGTGGGCAACGGATTTGACGTAGAGGGTGCGGTGAGCATCGTCACTGCCGACGCCACCATCAAAATTCCGATGGCGGAATTGGTGGACATTGAGGCGGAAAAAGCACGTCTCAACAAAGAAAAAGATACCGTCCAAAAACAACTGGACGGTGTGATGGCGCGGTTGAACAACCCGTCGTTCACCGACAAAGCGCCTGCGGCGGTGGTAGAAAACAACCGCCAGACCGCACAACGTTTGCGTGAACAAATCGCATTGCTTGAACAGAGCCTCGCACAATTAGGTTAATAAAAAAAGAGCCGATATTCGAAGGAATATCGGCTCTTTATATATCATAGTAATTTTTTTAAAAGTTCTGCATAGGGTTTTGCGCTGAGCAGAGCGGGGGGGACGTCAAAAACGGTTTTGCAACCGCTGTCGCCGTTTTGGTGCAAACGGTATACCGCACGTGCAAACGCTACAATAACCGAAGCGGTAAATTCGGGATTGGAATCGAGTTTCAAACTATATTCAATCACGTGGGTGTTTTCAAGGTCTTTGCCCGTTTTGCCCGTGCGGATGACAAAGCCGCCGTGCGGGATACCGCTATGGTCACGTCGCAATTCTTCCATGGAAATGAAATGCACGGTGGTGTCATAATCAGCAAAATAGTTGGGCATTTCTTTGATTTCTTTTTCAATGCGTGCGGTGTCTGCGTCGGGTGCCGCCACCACAAAACATTCACGCAGATGTCTTTCGCGTGTGGTGAGGGTGGGGCAGATGCCGCTGCGTACCGCGTCGAGTGCGGTTTTTGTCGGAATGGTATATTGTTTGGCATCCAAAACGCCGTCAATACGGCGAATGGCATCAGAGTGACCTTGACTGACACCTTTTCCCCAGAAAGTGTAGTCTTTACCGTCGGGGAGAATAGCGCCCGCATATAAGCGATTGAGCGAGAACATACCGGGGTCCCATCCTACCGAAATCATGGCCACCGTACCGCTTTTTTTAGCGACAGTATCCACCTTTTCGAAATGCATGGGGATTTTTGCGTGGGTATCAAAACTGTCAATCACACAAAAATGTTCTGCAAGAGCGGGCGTTTGCGCGGGCAAATCGGTTGCACTGCCGCCGCACAGTACCATCACGTCAATTTTACCGACGTATTTCAAAACCGAATCCACGTGACAAACCGCTACGTTCGGTGTGCCGATGGAAAGGGTAGACGGGTCACGTCTTGTGAAAACGGCCACCAACTCCATATCATCATTTTGACGGATGGCATTTTCAATGCCACGCCCTAAATTTCCGTATCCGTAAATACCGATGCGAATGCTCATGTAATTACCCCTATTCATTCAAATATGGTTTAGTGTACCACTTTTTGCGTGTATATGCAAGATGTTTTCCGTTTTGGAAAAAGAAAAACCTCGTTCTGTGGAACGAGGTTTTTGGTGGACGCTAACGGATTCGAACCGCTGACCCTTCGCACGTCAAGCGAATGCTCTACCAGCTGAGCTAAGCGTCCGTATTTGCAACAGTGCCAAGTATACAGTAAAAGGAATAGAATGTCAAGTGGTAATTGCAGAAAAAACGGCAGATTTTTTTATTTTGCAATTTTTGTAAATTTATCTTGCATTTTTGTGTAAAATATACTAGTATAGTAGGTGATATTTCAAAAGTTTTGAATTTTGGGAGGCATTTTATATTCATGGAACTCTTAGTGAACCAATCAAAAGAGATGCTGCAAAGTCGGTTACAAACCTTGCAGGCGGAATATGAATCTTATAAAGCGCAGGGACTGAGATTGGATATGTCCCGAGGCAAACCCGGTCCTGAACAACTGGATTTGACGGTGGATATGCTGAACGTTTTAAAGCCGGAAGACAGTTTTAAAGCGGCAGGGGAGGTTGACACTCGTAACTACGGCGTATTGGATGGTATTCCCGAAGCGAAAAAAATGTTTGCGGATATTTTGGGTGTTTCTTCCGAAAATGTGATTGTGGGCGGCAACTCCAGTCTCAATATGATGTTTGACTATATCGCGGGCGCATACGCAAAAGGTATTTGCGGCAATCAGCCGTGGCAATTACAGGACGATGTGAAATTTTTGTGCCCCGCTCCCGGTTATGACCGTCATTTTGCGGTGACAGAATATTTTGGCATACAACTGATTGCCGTTCCCATGACCGATAAAGGTCCTAATATGGATACGGTAGAGGAATTGGTCAAAGACCCGTCGGTAAAAGGAATGTGGTGCGTGCCGATGTATTCCAACCCCGAAGGCATCACCTATGCGGATGAAACGGTGAAACGCATTGCGGCACTCCATCCCGCGGCGCCTGATTTCCGCGTGATATGGGACAATGCGTACTGTGTGCATCATTTGTATGACGACGCACAGGATACCTTGCTCAATCTCTTTGATGAGGCGAAAAAAGTAGGTAATGAGGATATGGTGGTGATGTTCACCTCCACTTCGAAAATCTCTTTCCCCGGTGCGGGCGTGGCAGCTATGGCGGCAAGCACTGCTAATTTGCAGGACGTCAAAGCCCGTATGACGGTGCAAACTATCGGCCACGATAAATTGAACATGTTGCGCCACGTGCGGTATTTCGGTGATGTGCAAGGTATAAAAGCACATATGAAACGGCACGCGGCGGTGATGCGGCCGAAATTTGATACCGTGATAAATGTACTGGAACAGCGTTTGGCAGGTACAGGCGTGGCAAAATGGCACTCTCCGCGCGGCGGGTATTTTGTCAGTGTGGATTTGATGGAGGGTTGTGCAAAGGAAACCCACCGTCTGCTTAAGGAAGCAGGGGTCACCATGACCGGTGCGGGAGCGACCTATCCCTATGGTAAAGACCCTAAAGATTCTAATCTGCGTATTGCACCGTCCTATCCGTCTCCCGCAGAACTGCGAGTGGCAATGGAATTGTTCTGCATTTGCGCAGAAATGGCGGCTATTAAAACATTATTATAAACTGTAAGGCTGTGGGCGTTTGCTTACAGCCTTTTTTATGTTGGAATTTCTGTGAAATTGCGTTGTCACCATTGACTTTTTTGTATACATTAGATATAATATTTTGTATTAGTGTGATAAAAACACACGATTGATGTTTGGAGGAGTACTGATGAAGCGTACAAAGAAATCTGTCTTCTTCATCGTACTGGTGTTGATTCTCGCACTGGTGTATACGTCGTTTTTCGGCATTTACACCCAGTACGGCGACCGCACCGATACGGTGATACGCGGCGCGAAGGATATCCGTTGGGGTATTGATATTCGCGGCGGCGTGGATGCTACTTACGGACCGGTGGACGATACTGTGACGGTTACCGAGGCCAACTTACAAGGAGTCGAAACCATCATTGCGGAACGTCTTGTCGGCAATGGCATTACTGATTATGAACTGTATACGGACATTGCCAATAAACAGGTGATTGTCCGTTTCCCGTGGGCGAGTGATGAGGCTGACTTTGACCCTGCAACCGCCATTAAAGAATTGGGACAAACTGCTCTGCTCGAATTCCGTATTGGTGATGAGACCACTACCGATGAGGATGGTAAAGTTATCCCCGCGGGTGAAGTGGTGCTGACCGGTAAAGATGTCAGCAAAGCGGAGGCGGTTATTACCGCTACTGATGAAGCCGGTACCAACCAACAACCCGTGGTACGGTTGGAACTCAACGACAGCGGCAAACAGAGCTTTGCCGATGCCACCAAAAAGCAGTTAAATACAGGTACGATTTCGATTTGGTTGGACGGCACGATGATTTCTAACCCGAGCGTAGAACACCATATCACGGATGGTATTGCGACCATCTCGGGCAGCTTCGCTACTTTGGCGGATGCGGCTGACCTTGCCAATCTTATCAATTCCGGTTCCTTGCCGTTTGCGATTGAGGCGAAAAGCAGCGGTACCATTTCTCCCACCATGGGTGAAAAAGCACTGGACGCTATGGTGCTCGCGGGCATCATTGCTTTTGTGCTGATTTCGGTGTTTATGATGGTATACTACCGTTTGCCCGGTGTGGTAGCCGTGATTGCTCTGCTCGGTCAAATTGCGGGCTCGATTGCAGCAATTTCCGGTTATTTTGGTGTGTTTGACAGTTTCACGTTGACCTTGCCCGGTATTGCGGGTATCGTGCTTTCCATCGGTATCGGTGTGGACGCAAACGTGATTACTGCAGAACGTGTGAAAGAAGAATTGCGTGCCGGCAGAACGGTGGACAACGCCATTCGCATCGGTTCGAAAAATTCGTTCTGGGCAATTTTTGACGGTAACATCACCGTGGTGATTGTTGCGGCGATATTGATGGGCGTGTTCGGACCTTCCGACGGCATCTTCAGTATGATTTTGAGTCCGGTGCTTCGCTGGTTCCCCGCGTCTACTACCGGTTCGGTGTATTCCTTTGGTTACACCTTATTCATCGGCGTTATTTTCAACTTTGTGATGGGTCTGTGGGCATCTCGTACAATGC
This sequence comes from Acutalibacteraceae bacterium, assembly GCA_045596565.1. Taxonomy (GTDB): domain Bacteria; phylum Bacillota; class Clostridia; order Oscillospirales; family Acutalibacteraceae; genus URNF01. The sequence goes on along the minus strand of JAZOCQ010000174.1, from coordinate 5,832 downwards.
TGCGCTCTGTCTCCCGCTTTAAATGCTTCCGCAATCCCTGGCTGTATGGAGGTGTGAAGGAATGAAAAAGTCGTTTGATTATATAGGTCACCGCAGACTTTTCTCTATCATCTCACTGTGTGTGATTGCGGCAGGTCTGTTGTTTAATCTCATTTTCGGTACGGCACTGGATATTTCTTTCAAAGGCGGTACGTTGATACGTTACAGCTACGCCGGTGAATTGAATATGGACACGGTCACTGAAACCGCACAAAAGGTGTTGGGTGGCGGTGCCTTGGCAGTGGCGGAAACAGTGAATAACACTGATGTTATTAGTATTTCTTTGGTGGACGAAATCTCCACCGAGACGCAGGAACAGTTAGACGAAGCGTTGGTTAAAGCTTTGCCCGACAATGAAATCGTACAATTCAGCAGTAACTCGCTTGCCGCTTCGATGGGCCGTTTGTTTTTTGTGAAATGCTTGGTAGCAGTTGGCTTGGCAGCATTGTTCTTGCTTGTTTATGTTGGTTTGCGCTTTAAGAAAATCGGTGGTTTGTCTGCCGGCGCATTTGCATTGCTTGCTTTGTTGCACGATTTGTTGATTGTGTATTTTACGTTTGTGGTTTTCCGTATCCCGCTTAATGATAATTTTGTGGCGGTGATGCTCACCATTCTCGGTTACTCGCTTAACGATACCATCGTTATTTACGACCGTATCCGTGAAAATCGTCAAAAGATGAATGCTAAAACGCCGATTGGCGATATCGTCAATTTGAGTTTGAATCAAAGCTTTGTGCGTACGCGCAACACTTCTATCACCACCGCACTTGCGGCGGCAACCATTACGGTTGTGGCACTTGTATTGCGAATGGATGCGATTATCAGTTTCTCGTTGCCGATGCTGGTGGGCGTTATCTCCGGCTTCTATTCCAGCGTGTACCTCAGCTCTCCGCTGTGGGCTTGGTGGATGGAACGCAAAGAGTCTAAAGCATCTAAATAAAATGTTTACGCAATCGCAAAATCCAAGAGATTTTGCGATTGCGTTCTTTTTCACTTAAAAATAAAAAAACACTTGCATTTTTAAAACAACTATGCTATAATCCATACGTTATGGAACGAAAGAGGTGACATCAATGAAAGAGGCTATCCATCCGAACTATGCACAGACCACGATTACTTGCGCTTGCGGTAATGTGATTGAGACAGGTTCAACGAAATCGGATATCCGTGTGGAAATCTGTTCCAAATGCCATCCGTTCTTCACCGGTAAACAGAAACTGGTGGACACCGGTGGACGTGTGGAGCGTTTCAACAAGCGTTTCGGTCTGAAATCCGACAAATAAGTAGAACCATTGGGCAGTGCAATGCTTTTTTGCACTGCCTTTTTTCTTCTGTGTAATGTTGAATTTTGTCGGGAAAGGGGAATGACGATGCGAACATATCGTACCATTTTGAATAGTGCAACAGCTCAGTTTGTTGACCGTCGTTCACGCTTTATCGGACAAATACAGCCGGTCACCGACGAGGCGGCGGGGGTATCTTTTATAGAGAGCGTTCGTAAACAACATTGGGATGCGCGACATCACGTGCCCGCCTATATTTTGCGCGCGGGAGACGTGCGTCGTTTCAGTGACGACGGAGAACCGCAGGGAACGGCGGGTATGCCCGTGTTGGACGTTCTGCAAAAACAGAATATTACCGATTGCGTGCTGGTTGTCACCCGCTATTTCGGCGGTATTTTGTTGGGCGGCGGCGGATTGGTGCGTGCCTATTCGCACACAGCCTCGCTTGCGGTAGAAGCGGCAGGTATTGTGGAAATGCGCCCGGCACAATTACAACAAATCACCTGTTCCTATACGCAATACGGTTGGCTCGCGCCCTTCATTGAAGTAAGCGGCGGCACGATACAAGATACGCAGTATACTGATACCGTGACGGTGCGTTTTCAGTTGGATATAGATAAACAAGGTTTGTTTGAAAAGCAATTGACCGAGCGTAGTGCGGGTTCTTTGCAACCGAACATTATACAGCAGCAGTACCGTGCGGTGCCGATTGTGTAATTTTTTTAATTTTTTTCTTTTTTTAAAGGATTTTGACAAAAAAGTTGCGTATACACTAATATACAGCAAAATTAGGGGAGGGTATGGTATGAATGTGCGTGAACGGTTTGAACAACAAGAACGACGTATTTTGTCACCGCTTGCCGCTTTTGCGGCGGATGCCGTGCGTGACCGTGAGGAACAGCCCTGTACCTATCGAACGGCGTTTCAAAGGGATAGGGACCGTATCCTTCATTCCAAATCCTTTCGCCGCTTAAAACATAAAACACAAGTATTTTTATCCCCCGAAGGTGACCATTATCGCACCCGCCTGACCCATACGTTAGAGGTGGCGCAGATTGCCCGCACCATCGCTCGCGCGTTGCAACTGAACGAAGATTTAACCGAAGCAATTTCGCTCGGACACGATTTGGGGCACACGCCGTTTGGACACGCGGGAGAACGCGCTTTGAACGTGCTGATGGCGGATATCGGCGGTTTTCGACACTATGACCAGAGCGTGCGTATCGTGGAAAAACTGGAAAACGACGGTAAAGGCTTGAACCTTACCACCGCCGTGCGCGAGGGGATTGCCAGACATACGGTGGACCCGCTGTCTAACACGCTGGAAGGACGTATCGTGCGCTTGGCGGACAGAATTGCGTACGTCAATCACGATATGGATGACGCCATTCGGGCGGGTGTACTCAAAGAAAGCGACGTGCCCGCAGACGTGCGTGCCAATCTAGGCGAAACCCGTGTCCAACGTATTGATACGCTGATTACTGCCGTGGTACAGTACAGTGGTGAGGGTATTGGCATGGATACGCAAACACAGCAATATTTTGATAGGTTACACGCCTTTTTGTACAGTGATTTGTACCTCGATTCTGCCGCTAAGGTAGAGGAGAAAAAGGTGGATACGTTGGTGTGGCAGATGTTCGGCTATTTTATGGAACATCCCGATAAGTTGCCCACCGAATACGCATACACGATTGCAACCGAGGGCGTGATGGTGGCGGTCGGCGATTATATCGCGAGTATGACCGACAATTATGCACTCGAAGTTTATAACGATTTGTTCATACCACGTAGTTGGTCGATACACATTAGTCACTAGATAAGGAGGCGATACATCATGGCGTTGCCCGAAAGTTTTATACAAGAACTCATTTCCCGTAACGACATTGAAAGTGTCGCCTCTACCTATGTCAATTTCAAACGCCGTGGCAAAAACCTTGTGGGTTTGTGCCCGTTCCACGGCGAAAAAACCCCGTCGTTTAACCTGTACCCCGAAAATAATTCGTTTTATTGTTTTGGTTGCGGTGTTGGCGGTGACGTTGTTACTTTTATCAAGAAAATCGAAAATCTTGACTATATAGACGCGGTAAAATTCTTGGCAAATCGCAGTGGCATGCAAATGCCGGAAGACGCCCGTGATGATCGCACCTCTTATTTGCGGATGCGGATTTTAGAGGCGAATCGTGAAGCGGCGCGTTTTTTTCACACGCAGTTGTCCACACCCGCGGGAAAGGTAGCACTGGACTATTTCCGTTCCCGTGGATATACCGATGCCACCATACGGCATTTTGGTTTAGGCTATGCGCCCGCCGAGTGGGATGCACTGGGCAAAGCGTTGCGCGCAAAGGGATTTAAGGATGAGGAATTACAAGCAGCATTTTTGACCAGACGCGGTAAAAACGGCGGCAGTTATGATTTGTTCCGCAATCGTGTGATTATCCCGATTATCGACATTCGCGGCTCGGTGGTGGGCTTTGGCGGTCGTGTGTTGGATGACTCTAAGCCTAAGTACATTAATACCGAAAATACGTTGGCATACAGCAAAAGTCACAATCTGTTTGCGCTGAATTTCGCAAAATCCGCAGGCAGAGAATTGATTTTGTGTGAAGGGTATATGGACGTTATCGCATTGCATCAGGCGGGCTTTCCCAATGCGGTTGCCGCTTTGGGTACGGCGTTCCCGCAAGAACAGGTGCGGCTGATTACCCGTTACGCCGATAAGGTGAGCTTGATTTTTGACGCTGACGAAGCGGGTCAAAAGGCGACCAAAAAGGCTTTGGAAGCGTTGCGCCCCACCGGTATTGACGTGAAAGTGGTTACCATTCCTGATGGCAAGGACCCCGATGAATTTATCCGTAAGAATGGGGCAGAGCGGTTTAAATTGTTGTTGGAACGCTCTTCCAACGCTATGGAATACCGTTTGATGAATTTAGCCAATACCCATAATATTGCCACTGCAGACGGTAAAGTAGGGTATTTAAAGAGCGCCGCCGCCTTGCTGGCAAAGAGCAGTGCGGTAGAACAGGATATTTATGCGGGCAGACTGGCAAAGGAACTCGGCGTTTCCAAGGAAGCGATACTGCAACAAATCCGCGACGTTGCTCGCTTTAAAGAACGGCAGGAGAAGCGACAGGAATTATCCCGTGCAGTGAAACAGGATATGACCGTGTTACGTCGTGCCAACCCGCAAGCAGAGCAATACCCGCGTGCTGCACAGGCAGAAGAAACGGTGCTTGGCGTGCTCATTTTGCATCCTGACCAAGTGGGGAAAGCGTTGCAGGTGTTGTCACCTGAACAAATGGTGACCGACCTGAACCGTCGTATATATGCGTATATTGCCGAGCGGCACACGCAAGGTTTGCTGATTGACTTACCATTCTTTGCCGCTGATTTTGCGGATGCGGAAATGGCGTACATTACCCGCGCGGTGCAAACTGCAAAGGAGAGAGCCTTTACATGGGAAGATACGCAATCTTACATCGCGATTATCAAAGAAGAAGACGCGTTAAAGGGACTGCAAGACCCGCAAAGTCTCGAAAATGACCAAATTGCCGATATTTTAGCGGTGATGCGGCAAAGAAAGAATAAAAATGTTGAATAACCATTGCAGAAATGGAGAGGAATATACATATGAGTAAGGAAAATTTGGATGTTATCAAAACCCAAGAGGCTTTGGCGGATGAAAACGTACAAGCCGCGGCACAACCTGCTGTAAAGAAAGATAAAAAACAACAGCGTATGGCGGAATTGATTGAGTTGGGTAAAGCCAAGGGCAAACTCACCACCCAAGAAATTATGGATGCCATGGAAGAAATGGATTTTGACCCTGACCAGATGGACAAGCTGTATGAACAACTGGAGGGCAATAACATCGAAATTATCGATGATTTCGAAATGGAATCGTTGGATGATTTGACGATCACTGCACCTGTTTCCGAAAATGATGCCGCAGATGATACCGCCGCTGAGCAGATTGCCATTGATGACCCCGTGAAAGTGTATTTGAAAGAAATCGGCAGAGTACCGCTACTCAGCTCCGAAGAGGAAATTGACCTTGCTATGCGTATCAACGACGGTGACCAAGCGGCGAAACGTCGTTTGTCCGAAGCTAACCTGCGTTTGGTGGTCAGTATTGCAAAACGGTATGTGGGTCGCGGTATGCAGTTCTTAGACCTCATTCAAGAGGGTAATTTGGGTTTAATTAAAGCGGTGGAAAAATTCGATTACACCAAAGGCTTTAAATTCTCCACCTATGCTACGTGGTGGATTCGCCAGGCAATTACCCGCGCCATTGCGGATCAAGCGCGTACCATTCGTATTCCGGTGCATATGGTGGAAACCATCAACAAAGTGAAAAAGGTATCCAGCCAGCTGTTACACAAGAACGGTCACGAGCCGTCTGCGGATGAGATTGCAGTGGAGTTGGATATGCCGGTAGACAAAGTGCGCGAAATTATGCGTGTCGCACAAGAACCGGTGTCGCTGGAAACACCTATCGGTGAGGAAGAAGACA
>JAZOCQ010000173.1:0-5920 GCA_045596565.1 Acutalibacteraceae bacterium | reverse complement strand
GCCAATCATAAACGTCGTGGAACGAATATGGTCGGTGATAACACGCAAGGAAACGTCCTGTTTCTCATTATCGTGGTACTGCACGCCCGCAATACGGCTGATATGTTTCATAATATTCTGCACGGTGTCCACTTCGAACAAGTTCGCCACACCTTGCATCACGCAAGCAAGACGTTCCAGACCCATACCGGTGTCGATGTTGGGATTAGCAAGCGGGGTATAATTGCCTTCGCCATCGTTATCGAACTGGGTGAACACCAAGTTCCAGAATTCCATATATCTGTCACAGTCACAACCGACGCCGCAAGTCGGAGAACCGCAACCATATTCTTCACCACGGTCAAAATGCAGTTCCGAGCAAGGGCCACAAGGACCGGAGCCGTGCTCCCAGAAGTTATCCGCCTTGCCCAAACGCACGATGCGGTCGGGGGTAACGCCCACTTCTTTTGTCCAGATGTCAAACGCTTGGTCATCATCCTCATAAATGCTAATATGGATGCGCTCTTGCGGAATTTCCAGCACTTTGGTGCAAAATTCCCACGCCCAAGCGGTCGCTTCATGTTTGAAATAGTCACCAAAGCTGAAATTGCCCAGCATCTCAAAATAGGTACCGTGGCGTGCCGTCTTACCCACGCGCTCAATGTCGGGGGTGCGGATACATTTCTGGCAAGTGGTCACTCGTTTGCGCGGCGGGGTGATTTCACCGGTAAAATATTTTTTCATCGGCGCCATGCCCGAGTTGATGAGCAACAGAGATTTATCCCCTTGCGGCACCAACGAGAAACTGGGCAAACGCAAATGCCCTTTGCTTTCAAAGAACGATAAATATTTTTCGCGTAATTCGTTTAATCCTGTCCATATCATAACTGATTAATCCTCTCCGTCATAAAAATAAAGACACCTCTGCCCCACATATGGGACGGAGATGCCCGCGGTACCACCCAAATTGCACTTGTTTTGTGCCTCTCAATCGCCCTTAACGCAGGCAAACGCCGCCATTCTTCACAGCGGGACTCCGGGGCGGCACACAACGCATCATATAAACGGTCTTACACCACGCAAACGCGTAACCGTTCTCTCTGCAAATGATGTTCGCTGCTTATTCCCCATCACGGTCTCTAACGAAAGTATTATAAAATATTTACAAATATTTGTCAACACATTTTAAAACAAATCGGCGGGCAAAATGCCCGCCGAAACGCATTATTCTTCTTCCGTTACCGTTGCAATCACATTGCGCAGTTCGTCCACGCCGTCACCCGTCACAGCAGAAAACGGCAGATACCGAATGCCTTCATACGCTTCAAAAAAAGTGTCAAACATCGCCATGTTTTCTTTGAACTGTGTTTTATTGAGTTTATCTGCTTTGGTGAGCACCACCATAAAGGGAATTTGCTCGTCAATCATATAGTCGAGCATCTGCACATCGTCGGCTGTCGGTTTATGACGCATATCAATCAACTGCAACACCAGCCGCAAATCGCGGTCTGCCGCAAAATAACCGCCAATCAAATCCCGCCAACGACGTTTTTCCGCATCCGAGACTTTCGCAAAACCATAGCCGGGCAAATCCACAAAACGAGCAGTAGACAACTTATAAAAATTGATGGAAGCCGTTTTGCCGGGGGTAGCACTGGTGCGTGCCAACGATTTTCTGCCGAGCAATTTATTGATAAGCGAGGATTTACCAACATTAGAACGGCCCGAAAACGCAATTTCCGGCAGGGTATCAGCGGGCAATTGGCATGCCAAAGCCGCAGACATTTCAAAGGCGGCGGTTTCAATTTTCATATTACGCCCTCCCCGTCAATGCCGTTTTGAGCACCGTATCCAGTTGCGATGCAGCGACAAACTGCATATTGTTTTTAACTTCGGTGTCTACCTCTTCCAAATCCGGTGTGTTTTCTTCGGGGATAATCACCGTCTTCATATGATGCGTATATGCCGCCATGGTTTTCTCACGTAAACCGCCAATTGGCAATACGCGGCCGCGCAGCGTGATTTCACCCGTCATGGCAACGTCTCCTTTCACCGGAATGCCGGTGAGCGCAGAAATAATCGCCGTTGCCATGGTTACACCCGCTGAAGGACCGTCTTTGGGCACAGCGCCTTCCGGCACATGAATATGAATATCCTTGATTTTATAGAAATCCTTATCAATATTCCACTGCGCCGCACAAGAACGGACGTAACTGATAGCCGTATGCGCCGATTCTTTCATCACGTCACCCAGAGAGCCGGTAAGTTCCACCTTGCCGGTGCCGTCTAAAACAGCCACCTCAACCGGCATGGTTTCACCGCCGACTGCCGTCCAAGCCAAACCATTGACAACGCCCACCTGGTCTTTAACAGCGGTAGCCTCGTCACGATATTTTTTCGGGCCGAGCAAGGTTTCGGGGGATTTCACCGTAACGCTCTTGCATTCCCCTGCCACCAACCGTTTTGCCACCTTGCGACAGATACGGCCGATAGTACGTTCCAATTCACGCACACCCGCCTCACGGGTATAGTTGGCAATCAGCACACGCAACGTTTCATCGGGAATGCGCAATTGTCTGGCGTTTAAGCCATTGCGTTTCAATTGCTTTTTGACAAGGTATTCCCTAGCGATATGAAACTTCTCCGCCGCCGTATAACTGGGCAAACGCAAAATATCCATACGGTCATAGAGCGGCGCGGGGATAGCATCCGCATCATTTGCGGTGGTAATGAACATAACGCCCGACAAATCAAAGGGTAAATCAAGATAATGGTCTGTAAAGGTATTGTTCTGTTCAGCGTCCAACACCTCCAACATAGCCGAGGTGGGGTCACCGCGATAGTCGCTCGCCATTTTATCGATTTCGTCCAGCAAAATCAACGGGTTTTTCACGCCCGCTTGTTGCACGGCACGGATAATACGGCCGGGCATAGAACCAAGGTAAGTACGGCGATGACCGCGAATTTCCGCCTCGTCATGCACGCCGCCCAACGCTACACGCACATATTGTCTGCCGGTTGCTTCCGCCACCGATTTGGCAATGGAGGTTTTACCCACGCCCGGAGGGCCGACAAGGCAAAGTACTTGCCCCCTCATTTCCTCCGATAAACTATGTACCGCCAAGGTTTCGATGATGTGTTCCTTTACTTTTTCCAAACCGTAGTGGTCACGATCTAAAATTGCACGTGCCTTTTGTAAATCCAGATGCAACGCAGTTGCTTTGTTCCACGGCAACGCAACACAGATATCCAAATAATTACGCACCACCGTCGCTTCGTGCGAGCCGGGCGGCATTTTGGCAAGTTTATCCACTTCTTTGAGCAACACTTTTTCGATTTCCTCGTCCAGTTGCAAGACGCGAATTTTTTCTTTATATTCCTTTGACTCTTCGAGCGGGTTATCACCGTCACCAAGTTCTTCGGCAATCACGCGCATCTGTTCGCGCAGATAATATTCCCGCTGGCTTTGGTCCATATTTTCTTGTACGCGCGAATGGATTTTCTTTTCCAATTTGAGCACTTCACATTCACGGCTCAAAATAGACATCAGCAATTCCGCACGGCGTACCAACGGCAGTGTGTGCAATACCAAAGATTTCTCTTCCACAGGCATGGGCAAGTTTGCCGCAATATAGTCAGCGAGATAGCCTACTTTTGTAGCGGTGGCAACGCCCGTCAAAACGTCCGGTGCCAACTCTTCCTGTGCTAATTCTGCATATTCGGAAAAGCGAGCGCGACATTCGCGTATGAGCGCTTCTTCATGCAAACTTTCCAAATTATTCGGCTCAGGACGTTCTCGCACGCTTACCATATAAAAAGGCTCCGCTTTTACCACTTCAGAAATTTTTGCGCGGTATTGACCTTCCACCAACACGCGAAAACTATCTTGTGATACTCTCAAAATCTGACGCACTTTTGCAACAACACCCGTCGCATACAGCGCTTGTATATTCGGTTCATTATCCGCTAAATCACGCTGGGCAACCAAAAAAATCGTCTGGTCAACTTCCATACAATCATGTAGTGCCAAAACGGACTTTTTTCGCGCCACGTCAAAATGCAAAAGCATGCCCGGGAAAACGACTAAACCGCGCAACGCCAGCAACGGCAAAGTCGCTGTTCGTATGGCTCGTTTGGTCAAAATAATCAACTCCTTAACATATCGAAAAATGACAGCGCCGCAATTGCAAGCGGCGCTGTCAATCACTATCAAACGTTCTTTTTACGCCGTTGTGTCTTTGCTTTCACCTGCGGTGTCAGCTGAGCGGCTTTTTTGTCGGGATTGCGTACAATCTCCGGCGCCGCCCCCTTGTTTACGGTATCCGAGGTAATGGTTACCTTTTCTACTGTGTAATCAGAGGGGATTTCAAACATCAATTTGGTCAAAATTTCTTCCATCACCGAACGCAAACCACGAGCGCCTGTGTTGCGTTCCAACGTCTTTTCGGCGACAGCACGCAACGCGTCATCGGTAAATGTCAATTCCACCGTATCCAATTCAAACAAAGCTTGATATTGTTTGAGAACAGCGTTTTTCGGTTCACGCAAAATACGTACCAAATCGTCTGCCGTCAACGCTTCCAAGGTGGTGACAACTGGCATACGACCTACCAGTTCGGGAATCAAACCGTATTTCACCAAATCCTGTGGTACCAACTGACGCAGTTTTTCGGAACGGGTCATATCCTTTTTGGATTTGACTTCGTTGCCGAAACCGAGCGCACCGGTTCCCACACGTTTTTCAATCGTTTTTTCGATGCCGTCAAACGCACCGCCCAATATAAACAGAATATTGGAAGTATCAATCTGGATGAATTCCTGTTGCGGATGCTTTCTGCCGCCTCCGGGCGGAACGTTGGCAACCGTGCCTTCCAGAATTTTCAGCAAAGCTTGTTGTACACCCTCACCACTGACGTCACGAGTGATGGACGGATTTTCACTGCGGCGGGAAATCTTATCAATTTCATCCACGTAGATAATGCCGTACTCCGCTTTTTTAACGTCATAGTTCGCGGCTTGAATCAAACGCAATAAAATGTTTTCGACATCCTCGCCTACATAACCGGCTTCGGTCAATGTGGTAGCATCCGCAATGGCAAACGGCACTTGCAAGGTTTTTGCCAACGTCTGCGCCAAAGCGGTTTTACCCACGCCCGTAGGACCAAGCAGCAACACGTTGCTCTTGCCTACCTCCGCAGATAAATCATCCGAGAAATAAATGCGTTTATAGTGATTATATACCGCCACGCTCAGCGCAATTTTTGCTTCGTCTTGCCCGATAACGTACTCATCCAAAGCCGCCTTAATCTCCACGGGAGTGGGCAGCTTTTCGGGTTTTTCATCAGATTTATCGGCGACGCGATGGCTCGCTTGCACAAGCTCGCCGTCCTCTAAAATAGAGCGGCAGAGTTCCACGCACTCATTACAAATATACACACCGGGACCCGCAATAATTCGGTATACTTCATCCTGCTGTTTTCCGCAGAATGAACAGGCAATCTCATGTCCTTCTTCATTTTTCGGCATTGCAGACGCCTCCTTTGCTTTAGCGCTTGGTAATCACCTTATCCACGATACCATAACGCACGGCATCGTCGGCGGTCATCCAGTTGTCACGGTCGGTATCCCGCTCAATCACTTCAATGGGTTGACCGGTCATATCTGCCAACAACTTGTTCATACGATTGCGTACAAACAAAATATGGTCGGCTTGGATTTTGATATCGGATGCTTGACCTTTCGCACCGCCCAAAGGCTGGTGAATCATAATTTCACTGTGCGGCAACGACAAGCGTTTGCCTTTGGCACCGGCAGCAAGCAGGAACGAACCCATACTGGCAGCAAGTCCCACGCAAATAGTGGAAACGTCACATTTGATAAACTGCATAGTGTCGTATATCGCCATGCCCGCAGAAATAGAGCCGCCGGGGCTGTTGATATA
>JAZOCQ010000172.1:0-2279 GCA_045596565.1 Acutalibacteraceae bacterium | reverse complement strand
CTTCTGCAGCAGACCGTTCAGTAAAATGTTTTCCCGACCGCTGATATTCTTTTGAAATCCCACGCCGATCGAGAGCAGTGATACGCTGCGACCGCCCAAATCGATCACGCCGCTGTCGGCGGAGAAAACGCCGCCCACGGTGTTGAGCAACGTGGATTTGCCGCTTCCGTTTTTGCCGATGATCCCTAAAATCTCGCCTTGCGGCACATCCAACGAAATTCCTTTGAGTGCGTGAAACGCTTTTTCTTGGTTTTTTTTGCCATGCAGAAGCATGCGCTTGATGGAGTAAGAGCCGATTTCTTTATAGCTCACGTGCAAATTTTCAATCCGTATTGCTGTTTCCAACATGATCAAAGCACCTTCACATAATTGTTTTCGTTCTTTTGAATCATCAAAATACCGCCGACCGACAAGGCGATACCCACTGCTGTCCATAACCCAAGCCAGAGGAAATTGGGTGCTGTTCCGTACAGCAAGGTGTTGCGCATATCGTTGATATACATGGCGAGCGGATTTAAACGCAGTAACCAATATCCTACGGAAGCCGCCACTTTATCGGACAAATTGTAAAACACACCGGCGGTGTAAAACACGAGCCGCAAGCCGATCTTGGTGGCGTTGGTGAGATCTTCGACGTACACGCCGAAATGCAGGAAAATGGAGCAAACGCCAAACGTGAAAATTACAAATGAAAGCAGTGTGGGGAGAAACCACAGCGTCTGCGCCGTGAGCGGCACCCGATACAAAATCATCAGTAATATGACGATTACAAAATTGATGGCGGTCTTAAACCCATTAAGCAGCATTTTTTCAAGCAGCAGTACGTATTTGGGCAAATATACCTTGGATACGATCGGTTTATTGCTGCGAACAAGGTTGACGCTGACGGTCAGCAGTTTATTGAAAAATTCCCAAACCGTTATACCCAAAAAGATGAAGGCGGTCAGGTACGCTACTTTACTGCCGGAAAACATCGTAAAAATAAAGGCGTATATGCCCATAAAACACAACGGTTCCAAGATCCACCAAAGCCAGTTGAGGTAGGAGTTGGCAACCTCCGCTTGCAACTCAGATCTGGTGGCGTAGGCAATATAGGACGTGTATTTTTTGATGTCAGAAAAGAACCTCTTCATTGTTAACTCCTAAATCTAATGTCAGGATCGAATGACGCTCGCGGTTGCACTGCTCTGGTACGGCGGTGAAATCGCCGTAAAGCGTGGTTAAATGCTCGGTAGGATCGGACATCACGAAAAAGCGATGTCCGTCGAAGGCACATTCTTTTAAAGGGAATACCGAGGCGCGATGCAGCATTTCACCGAAGTAATGCTTGCGACCCCCGGGGAAGGATACAAACTCAGAACGTGCGTTTTGACAGCTTGATGCAAAGCGGTCTGCCATGCGGCACCACGTTTTGAGCGGGATAACGCCCAAGAGCGTTCCGAAGAACGCTTTGATTTTAACGGTGCGCAGATTGCCGAAGTATTCGCTGTAAATCTTACGTTTGCGCTTCGTTTTGACGCACGAGCAGCAAAAATACAGGAAATTGCAAATGACACCGTGAAGCAGGCGGGCGGGCGCAAAATCCGGCAGGTTTTCAAGCGGATAAACGTCAATGAACACCCCTGCCTGTTCGGGGTCGGTTTCAAAAATCTCGACGTAGCGGGTGCCTTTTTTACGCAATTTCATAAACGGCAGGTCGTAATTGCCGCTATCGCTTAAGGCTTGCACCCAGTACCGGTCACTGTACTCTGCCAAAAAGAGGTCGCGCATACGGTCGTAGTCGGCCCTTGGCATTGCCACGTCCATATCCTCGTCCCAGGGGACGAAGCCGCCGTGCCGCTGTGCACCCAAAGCAGAACCGCCGCACAAAAAATAAGAAAGCCCGTGCTTACGACAAAACGCATCAAAATCAGCCATCATATCCAATAAAACCGCTTGGATGTCTTTGATGTTCTCATCGCTCAGGGTTAATAATTTGCTGTTGTTTATTGATAACCGTCTTACCAAAGCGTTTGTTTCCAGCATATCCTACGACCTCTTGTCCGTCCGGTTTTCCGTTGGCGGAAGATGCTACACATACTTATACGCCATAATTATACATAAAAGCCCCCAAAAAGTCAATGTAATTCTGTTTGTGGGGCGCGGCAGCATGGCGCCTTTGGATAGCTTTCAGCAAGGGAGGCGTTTGAGGTAAGAGGTAAGAGTGAAAAGTGAAGAGGTAAGGTGTCGCCTGCGGCGCGACGGGATTTTGTATGTAGGGCAGGGCCTTGGTCCTGCCG
>JAZOCQ010000171.1:0-3174 GCA_045596565.1 Acutalibacteraceae bacterium | reverse complement strand
ACATAGTCAGCGTGGCCGGGGCAGTCAACGTGTGCATAGTGACGGTTGTCGGTCTCATATTCAACGTGAGAAGTGTTGATTGTGATACCACGTGCGCGCTCTTCAGGAGCCTTATCGATGTTCGCGTAATCGGTGAATTCTGCGTCACCTTTCATTGCCAACACTTTGGTGATAGCAGCGGTCAAGGTGGTCTTACCATGGTCAACGTGACCGATGGTGCCGATGTTTACGTGCGGTTTGCTTCTTTCAAATTTTGCTTTTGCCATTGGTTTTTCCTCCCTTTTATCAAAAACATAATTGACAAATGTCTACGCCCATTTTACCAATTCTACGCGGGAAATGCAAGTGTTTTCAAAGAAAACCTGTATTTTTCCGGCAAATTTACATAAAATGATGCGGTTTTGCGATGAAAAAGATAATTTTTATGGTTAATCATTCTTTTTCGCGCGTTTTGCAATGATTTCTTCAGCAACGCTCTTGGGAACTTCGCTATATTTGCTGGGTTCCATAACGTACTGGCCACGGCCTTGGGTGCCCGAACGCAGGTCGGTTGCATAACCGAACATTTCGGACAGCGGAACATACGCACGCACCTGAACGGCACCGTTGATGTTCTCAGAACCTTCCATCTGGCCACGACGAGAGCTGACGTCGCCGATGACAAAGCCCATATATTCGTCGGGCGCGGTGACAACCACTTTCATGATGGGTTCCATCAGAACCGGGTCAGCTTTACGCATCGCATCTTTGAATGCCATAGAACCGGCAATCTTAAATGCCATTTCGGAAGAGTCGACCTCATGGTAAGAACCATCATACAGGGTAACTTTCACGTCCACAACGTTGTAGCCGGCGAGCACGCCTGCCTGCATAGCGCCTTGGATACCGGCGTCAACCGCAGGAATGTATTCCTTCGGAATGGCACCGCCGACGATAGCATTGACAAACTCGTAACCCTTGCCGGGCTCGTTGGGCTCCAATTTGATTTTAACGTGACCGTACTGACCTTTACCACCGGACTGACGTGCATATTTGCAGTCAACATCCGCCAGTTTGCGAACGGTCTCTTTGTACGCAACCTGCGGAGCGCCAACGTTGGCTTCCACTTTGAATTCGCGCAACAAACGGTCAACGATGATTTCCAGATGCAATTCACCCATACCGGCGATGATGGTCTGACCGGTTTCCTCGTCGGTGTAGGTACGGAAGGTCGGGTCTTCTTCCGCCAGCTTCGCCAGCGCAATACCCATCTTCTCCTGACCGGCTTTGGTCTTCGGCTCGATAGCAACGCGGATAACAGGCTCCGGGAATTTCATGGATTCCAGGATAATCGGATGTTTCTCGTCGCACAGGGTGTCACCGGTAGTGGTGTTTTTCACGCCCACGATGGCAACGATGTCGCCCGCGTAAATCTTGTCAATATCCTTACGGTTGTTGGAATGCATCTGCAAAATACGACCCAGACGTTCGTTGGAGTCTTTGCTTGCGTTGTATACGGTAGTACCTGCGGTGCAAGTACCGGAGTATACACGGCTGAAGCACAGTTTACCCACGAACGGGTCAGTAGCAATCTTAAACGCCAGCGCCGCAAACGGCTCTTCGTCGGAAGAGTGACGGACCTCTTCTTCTTCGGTATCGGGGTTGATACCTTTGATAGCGGGAACGTCGGTGGGAGCGGGCATATACGCAACAATCGCGTCCAGCAATTTCTGCACGCCTTTGTTACGATAAGACGTACCGCAGCAAACCGGAATCATGGTGTTGGCAATGGTGGACTTACGAATGCAAGCCTGGATTTCTTCGATGGTCAGTTCCTGACCGTCGAAGTATTTCTCCATCAATTCGTCGTCCTGCTCAGCAACATGCTCAATCAGTTCGTCGTGGTATTTCTGTGCCAATTCCTGCATATCTTCGGGGATTTCTTCCACACGGATATCTTTGCCCAGGTCGTCATAGTAGACATACGCCTTCATTTCGACCAAGTCAATGATACCTTTGAACAGGTTTTCAGAGCCGATAGGCAACTGAATCGGCACAGCGTTACATTTCAGACGGTCTTTCATCATGCGAACAACGTTGTAGAAGTCCGCACCCATGATGTCCATCTTATTCACATACGCCATACGCGGAACTTTGTATTCGTCCGCCTGACGCCACACAGTCTCAGACTGCGGTTCAACGCCACCCTTTGCACAGAACACGGTAACAGAACCGTCCAGAACGCGCAAGGAACGCTGCACTTCAACGGTGAAATCCACGTGACCGGGGGTGTCGATGATGTTGATGCGATGATCTTTCCAGAAACAAGTGGTAGCGGCGGAAGTGATGGTAATACCACGCTCCTGCTCCTGCTCCATCCAGTCCATCGTCGCGCCACCGTCATGGGTTTCACCCATTTTATAGTTAACGCCGGTGTAATAGAGGATACGTTCGCTGGTGGTGGTCTTACCGGCATCAATGTGCGCCTTGATACCGATATTTCTGGTCATTTCAAGAGAAACTTGTCTCGCCATAACTATTTTTACCTCCTACGCGATTACCATCTGTAATGTGCGAAAGCCTTGTTGGCTTCTGCCATCTTATGGGTATCTTCACGCTTCTTAGCTGCGCCGCCGTTGCCGTTGATGGCATCGAGGATTTCAGCAGCCAAACGCTCCTTCATGGTGCGCTCCGAGCGGGTGCGAGAGTAGGTGGTCAACCAACGCAGACCCAAGGTTTGACGGCGTTCGGGACGAACTTCCATCGGCACCTGATAGGTAGCGCCGCCGACACGGCGAGCCTTTACTTCCAGCAAAGGCATAATGTTTTCCATAGCCTGCTCGAAAACCTCCAAAGGCTCTTTTTCGGTTTTCTCACGCAGAATATCGAAAGCTTCATAGACGATTTTCTGGGCAACACCCTTTTTACCGTCTAACATAATGTTGTTGATGAGTCTTGTCACCAACTTGGAATTGTAAAGCGGGTCGGGCAAAACATCGCGCTTTGCGATAGAACCTCTTCTGGGCACTTTACTTCCCTCCTTCATAATGATGATATCATAGGTACTCGAAAGTGACATACTTCCGTTGGCACCACTAAAGGGCAGTATCGCAAAGACGGGCTTTGAAACCTATCCTATATAAACTGCCGCTACAGTGTAGCCGCTGTGAAAATGTCGAATTACTTGCCGGCCTT
>JAZOCQ010000170.1:0-5465 GCA_045596565.1 Acutalibacteraceae bacterium | reverse complement strand
AGAAAAAGCAGTGTCAGGCAGAAAGGATTGCCCTGAATGCCGAACTTGACCGCCTGAAAAATTGGGGCGATGTGGATCCCGACAGTATCCGTGACTTGGCGGCAAAGGGTTATGAGGTCGTATTTTACGAGATGCCCAAAGCCGAGTACGAGGCTCTGCCTGACAGCCTCAAAACCGTAAGATTGGACGCCAATAAAGCATCGGTAAAATGTATGCTTCTCAAGGCCGATAAAGAGGACGAGGAAGACCTGCTGTCATCCTTGAGTGTTTACCGTTTGGCGTTACCGCCCCTGTCCACGGAAACGATGAAGCAACAGCTCTCTAAACTGAGTGCGCGCATGGAGGCGATAGATGCGCAGGTAGCTTCCTATGTCTGTTATGCCGAGAGCATCAAAAACGCCATAAAAACCACCGCAAAGGAAATCGAATTTGAAACCTATGCTACGGGCATGGATGATGAAAAATTATCTGCCGATAGCGGTGGGGCGGTTACGGTTGCTTATTTCAAAGGCTATATTGAGGCGGAACATCTTGATAGGCTAAAGCAGACCGCAAAGGATAATGCTTGGGGTCTTCTCGTGGAAGAACCAAGTGTAGAAGATGCCGTCCCTACCAAACTGAAAAACAACAAGTTTGTCAGTCTGATTTATCCGCTGACCGATTTCTTGGGTACCGTTCCCGGATATTTCGAGTACGATATTTCGGGGTGGTTTTTGGCGTTTATCCTCATCTTTTTCGGGATTATTTTCGGAGATGGCGGATACGGTTTATTG
Source organism: Acutalibacteraceae bacterium (assembly GCA_045596565.1). Lineage (GTDB taxonomy): Bacteria > Bacillota > Clostridia > Oscillospirales > Acutalibacteraceae > URNF01. The sequence goes on along the minus strand of JAZOCQ010000170.1, from coordinate 4,692 downwards.
ATTTGCACAATCGCTGCGATACCCATTATAAAATCAATCATCGTGAAAAAGTCCGTTCCTCCTGCTATGCTGCTTATAGGCCTTTTCGGACTTTCAACGGTGCTGTGGGGGACGCTCACTTGTACTTGGTTTGGTCTTTCCCCGGAGCAGTTACCCGGTTGGCTGAAGAATGTGTCTGTACCTGTCATTTCAAATGTGTATGCCGATAAGATATGGTATCCGTTTTGGACAGGCGGCGCCGTAGGGTTGACTACGGCTCAAAATTTGCAGATATTCTGTTTTTCACTGGCATTGATACAGCTTTCGGTAGCACATATAAAAGGTGCCTTACGCAATAAAGGGTCGATGAAAGCGCTTGGCGATATTGGTTCGACATTACAACTTTTAGGCATTTATTATGTGGTGCTGAGTTTGGTTGTAAACGCTCAGGTGTTCAGTTTTGGACTGGTCATTGGCGGCGTTCCGATAGGAACCGTGGCGATTGCACTGATAGGAATAGGCTTTGTGCTGAGCTTCGTATTCTCAAACTATGAAGGAAGTATTATCAAATCCATACTTTCCAGCCTTACAAATATTGTATCGGTTTTGCTGGGTGTCGTGAACGTGTTTTCGGACATCGTTTCGTATATACGACTTTGGGCTGTGGGACTTGCAGGTGCCGCAATCTCTGCCACTGTGAATGAGTTGGCAGGGCCTTTGCTTGGTAATTTTATGTTTATGATACTGGCTATCGTCTTGCTGGTGTTTGGACACGGACTGAATATGATATTAAATATTCTGTCGGTTATCGTTCATGGCATTCGACTTAACACCTTAGAGTTCTCCTCGCATTTAGATATGTCGTGGAGCGGGCATAAATTCAAACCTTTCAAAGAATAAATTGATTAAAGGAGAATCAGTATGAATTTCGGAGTATTATCAACAGCATTGGCAATGGGTATTGCCGCAATCGGTTCTGCAATTGGTATCGGTATTGCCGGACAGGCGTCCATCGGTGCTTGGAAAAAGTGTTATATGAGCAATAAGGCAGCACCTTTTATTCTGACTGTTTTCGCGGGTGCGCCTCTGACACAGACCATTTATGGCTTTCTGTTAATGCAGCAGATGAAAGGCTCTACTGCTGACCCGGCTTTCTTGCTTGGTCTTGGCATTGTATCCGGTGTAGCCATGGCATTCTCGGCTGTTTTTCAGGGCAAGGCAGGTGCCGCCGGCGCAGATGCTTTAGCCGAAACAGGCAAAGGCTTTTCGCAGTATATCACCGTTGTTGGTCTTTGTGAAACCGTTGCGTTGTTCGCGCTGGTTTTCAGTATGGTTGCATTAGGATAATACGGCTCGGTATATCGTTGCCCTTTTAGGCGCTTTTACGGCAACTATCATTACGCGCATTACAAGCGGCAACGAAATGTATTAAAAAAGTTTAAGCCCCATTGAGAATGCAGAATGTACTGCACTCCCAACGGGGCTTTTGTTTTACGCTCAAGCCAGTGTTGCTTTGTGGAACACTTTTTTGCCTTTACGGATTTTCAGGCCTTCTCCCAATTGTTCGGCGGTAATCGCAAGGTTGGGGTCGGTGATTTTCTCGTCATTGAGTGTCACACCGCCTTGCTGAATCAAGCGACGCGCTTCGCCGTTGGAGGCGGCAAGTTTGCAGGCGACCATCAAGGTCAGCACACCGATTTTGCCGTCTTGCAGTTGGTCGGCAGTGATGGCGGTAGTGGGCATATTGGCATCATCACCGTTGCCCGCGAACAACGCTTTGGCGGCGGCTTGCGCTTTTTGTGCTTCTTCTTCGCCGTGCACCAACGTGGTCAGTTCATAGGCGAGGATTTCTTTTGCAGTGTTTAACTGCTGGTCTTTCCAGCCGTCCATTTCGTTGATTTGTTCCAGCGGCAGGAAGGTGAGCATACGGATGCATTTGAGCACGTCTGCGTCTTCCACGTTGCGCCAATATTGGTAAAATTCAAAGGGACTGGTTTTGTTGGGGTCGAGCCACACGGCGCCTTTGGCAGTCTTGCCCATCTTTTTACCCTCGGAATTAAGCAAGAGGGTGATGGTCATCGCGTGCGCATCTTTGCCCAGTTTGCGGCGGATAAGCTCGGTGCCACCCAGCATATTACTCCACTGGTCGTTGCCGCCGAACTGCATATTACAGCCGTAATGCTGATACAGATGATAAAAGTCATACGACTGCATAATCATATAGTTGAATTCGAGGAACGAAAGGCCTTTTTCCATACGTTGCTTGTAGCATTCGGCGCGCAACATATTGTTGACCGAGAAGCAAGCGCCTACTTCGCGCAAAACGTCTACGTAGTTTAAGTCGAGCAACCAGTCGGCGTTATTCACCATCTGCGCTTTGCCTTCGCCAAACTCAATAAACCGTTCCATCTGTGTTTTGAAACACGCACAGTTGTGGTCGATGGTTTCTTTGGTCATCATGGAACGCATATCGGTTCTGCCGGACGGGTCACCAATCATAGCAGTGCCGCCGCCAATCAGTGCAATCGGTTTGTTACCTGCCATTTGCAAGCGTTTCATCAGGCATAATGCCATAAAATGTCCCACGTGCAAGGAATCGGCGGTAGGGTCAAAGCCGATATAAAAGGTTGCTTTGCCGTTGTTAATCATTTCTTTGATTTCGGGTTCATTTGTCACCTGTGCGATTAAGCCGCGGGCAACCAATTCGTCATACAAATTCATTTATTTCTCCTCCAGAATTAAAAAACGCCCTGCTGTCCCTTGCGGGACAGAGGGCGTAAAATTTACGCGGTACCACCTCTGTTTATGCACATACAAGTACGCACACCTCAACACGCGCGATATCGGGCGCACCCGTCACACCCTACTTTTCCGAAAATTCGGTGTTCGGGCGGCAGCTCCGGAATGTATTCCAAAGGTGACTTTACATCCTCACAGCGACCGGATGCTCTCTGAAAAAAGCCGTTCCTTTGTACTCGTTTCCTTCAACGCATTGTTAGTATTCTATCATGCCCGTTTTAAAAAAGCAAGTCCTAACCCGTTCTATTGTGAGAAATCACAAAAAAATCACCTAAAAAATCACGGAATTTTACATTTTCACTTGCCAAGTAGTAAAAAATTGTGTATAATTACCAAAGAAGATGAGAATTTGTCTGTAAAAAAGTCAAAATGATGGGTTTGTCCGGAAATCCATTTGCAAAAGGAGAAGTGTTATGGCTAATCGTCTGTTTCAAGGAGTCGTTCATCAAATGCAGGGCGCGATTGATCGCGTTGTCGGTGTGATTGATGAAACGTTGAACGTTGTGGCGTGTAGTGACCTTTCCCGTATCGGCGGGGAGGCACCTGCTGTTTCCGCTGAAGCGTTTACCGCGGCGGATGCATTCCAGCGGGAGGGGTATACCTATAAACCTTTTGGCTCGCAACCTCGTCCCGAATATTTGCTGTTTGTCGAGGGCGACGATGAGCAGGCGCTTCGGTATATTGCGTTGCTCGCCATTTCTCTTTCCAATATCAAGCAATATTACGATGAAAAATATGACCGCGGCAACTTTGTGAAAAATGTCATTCTGGATAATATTTTGTCGGGGGACATTTACCTCAAGGCGCGCGAGTTACGCTTTAACAGCGATGTTGAGCGGGTGGTTATGCTCATTCGTGTCAGCTCGCATTCAGATGTATCCGCGTTTGACGTGGTGCAAAATCTGTTTCCCGACAAAGTGAAAGATTTTGTCATTAACATTAACGAAACGGATATTGCGCTGGTCAAAGAAATCCGCAGCGGCATCGAAAGCCGTGATTTGGAGAAATTGGCATGCTCCATTGTGGATACACTGGGCAGCGAATTCTATACGCAGGTTTCGGTGGGTATCGGTAGCTGTGTGTCGGGCATCAAAGAACTTGCCGTTTCGTTCAAAGAAGCGCAGATTGCGTTGGAGGTCGGCAAGGTGTTTGACACCGAACGCACCATTATGAATTATGATAACCTCGGCATTGCGCGATTGATTTATCAGTTGCCCACCACCCTTTGCGAAATGTTCCTGCGCGAAATTTTCAAACGCGGTTCGATTGAGTCGCTCGACCAGGAGACGTTGTTTACCATTCAAAAATTCTTTGAGAACAACCTGAACGTATCCGAGACTTCCCGTAAATTGTTCTTGCACCGTAACACTTTGGTGTATCGTTTGGAAAAAATCAAGCGTTTGACCGGTCTTGACCTGCGTAAGTTTGACGATGCCATTGTGTTCAAAGTGGCATTGATGGTGAAGAAATATCTCACCGCAAATCCCATCAAGTATTAAAAGCAACGGCAGGAAACCGACCGGTGACCTGCCTTATGCTGTTTTTCGTGTGCATAATGGAAATTTTTTTGGGTTGTGTGCACTGACACTTTCCGTTATACTGATATTGCGACGAATTTTGTCGCAAATTATGAAAAGGAGGAAATCGCTTGATAGAATTTCGCGGTGTATATAAGAAATACGGCAACGGTACCGAAGCGCTCAAAGATGTGAATATACACATTGAAGACGGCGAATTTGTATATATTGTCGGTGAATCCGGTGCCGGTAAAAGTACCTTTTTAAAATTGATTATGCACGAGGAAAAAACCACAGCGGGTGAAGTACTTGTCAACAATTACAAATTTTCCCGACTCAAACGGCGGGATATACCGTACTTGCGACGCACGATGGGCATTGTGTTTCAGGATTTCCG
>JAZOCQ010000169.1:0-5258 GCA_045596565.1 Acutalibacteraceae bacterium | reverse complement strand
AATCCGGGCAGAGGCGGTCATCAAATGGCGTATGCCACCTCGCAAGCGGTATACCAATGCCGTGAAACGGCGGCGCATTTTTTCGGCGCGCCGCAACCGGACAACGTGGTGTTTACCCTCAATTGCACGATGGCGCTTAATATGGTTATCAAAGGTGTGTTGCGTGGCGGTGGCAGAGCACTGATAAGCGATGTGGAGCATAACGCGGTTTTGCGTCCCTTGCATGCGATTTCACCGCATCGTCCCATTTATGATATAGCGGCGGTCAGTTTAACCGACCCCGCCGTCACGGTAGAAAATTTCCGCCGTTCTATCCGACCTGACACACGTTTAATTGTCTGCTCGCACGCATCTAACGTGTGGGGAGTTATACAGCCGATACGTGAAATCGGTGCTTTGGCAAGAGAATTGCACATTCCGTTTGTGGTAGATGCTGCTCAGACGGCGGGTGTGCTTTCGTTGGATATGGAACGAGATAATATTGATTTTCTCTGCGTGGCGGGGCATAAGGGGTTATACGGCCCTATGGGAACGGGTATGTTGATTTCGTCCGGCAGATACCAATTGCCGTCTTTTATAGAGGGCGGCACCGGCAGCCGTTCTATGGATGCTAATCAACCGGGGGAATTACCCGACCATTTGGAAAGCGGCACGCCAAATACGGTGGGTATTTGCGGCTTGCATGCGGGTATGCAGTGGATAAGTGCCCGCTCAACCGAGCGGGTGTATACACACGAATTGGGATGTGTGCAACGATTGTATCGTTGTTTGGAAAGTATACCGTCCGTGCGGTTGTATACACCGTTCCCGCAAAGGGGATACTATGCTCCGGTTATATCCTTTACAATGGGGGATAACAGCAGCGAGCAAACAGCAGCATTGTTGGACGAATGGGGAGTTGCAGTGCGTGCAGGATTACACTGTGCACCTCTTGCGCACTGCAAAATGGGTACGGAAAGGAGCGGGACAGTGCGTCTCGCACCGTCGGTATTTACAGATATGCAAATCGTTGAAAATACTTGTAAAATTCTTCGACAAACTGCTCAAAAAAGATTGCAATAAACCGTAAAATGTGTTAAACTATATTAAGTAATATAAACGTAGGAAGGAGAAAAATCAGATGGCGGAATTTTTTGCAACGCTTTGGAACAATATTCTGGGATTTTTTTCTACCTTTAATTGGTTTACCGATACGGTCGATATTGTGTTGGTCGCGTGTATCATTTTTTATGTTATTCGTATGATTCGTGACTCGCGCGCGGAACAGTTGATAAAAGGCCTTTTGGTGCTGTTGGCGGCATATTTCTGTGCGTGGTTGTTTAACTTTGTCACGGTGAAATTTTTACTGCAATTGTTGTTTGACAACGCTCTTTTGGTGCTGGTGGTGATTTTCCAGCCGGAATTACGTCGTATGTTGGAAAAGACGGCAAATTCCCGTTCGGGTTTTTCCTCTATTTTGAGTGTGCTTTCCGGTGAGGAAAAGGAGCGACACGCAATGGAACTCAATCGTTCCATTGCGGCGGTAACCGGTGCCGTGCGCACCTTGCGACAACTCAGAATGGGTGCACTGATTGTATTCGAACGCGGAACCAAACTTGGTGAAATTGCCAATACCGGTACGGTTCTCGATGCCGCTGCTACGGAGGATTTGGTGGCTAATATTTTCTTTAACAAAGCACCTTTGCATGACGGTGCGTTGATTATTCGCGACGGTAAATTACATGCCGCAGGCTGTATTTTACCGCTGAGTGATAACCAGCATATCGGCCGCGAACTGGGTACCAGACACCGTGCGGGTGTGGGTATGAGTGAAAACTCCGATGCTGTCGTGGTGATTGTTTCGGAGGAAACCGGTAATGTTTCGGTGGCGGTTGGAGGAAAACTGGAACGTGATTTTACGCCCGAATCGTTGCGTGTGAAATTGAGCAATGAACTTGCTCCCGTCACCTCGGATGAGAACACCGCGCCCCGCGGCGTATTCAAGCTTTGGGGGTGGAAAAAGAAATGAACAGAAAATTTAGCTTTAATAAAATTCTGCATAATGACCGTTTGATTTTGATGATTTCGCTCGTGCTGGCAATTGTGGTATGGGCGACGGTGGTATACGGACCGAGTAATGAGCAGGAACGTACCATTAGCGGCGTTCCCGTGACGGTTTCTTTGGGCGAATATGCTACTGATACGTTGCATATGCAGTTGCTGGACAGCAATCAGTTTACCGCATCAGTGCGGGTATACGGTCGCCGCTCGGTGGTTGAGCAGTTATCCGCGCAGGATATTCTGCTCACAGTGGATACAAGTTCTATTGTTGCTCCCGGCACGTATTCCGGTTTGTCCATTAAGGCGACTAAAAATGGAAAACAAACCGATTTTGAAATTTTGTCGGTGGAACCGGGTGTTACTTCGCTGACCTGCGATGTATGGACCGAAGCTACTTTTGCGGTGCAAGCGGACATTCGCGGGATTACGTCTGCTGATGAAACAAAATACCAACTCGGCACACCGGTTGTATCAGGTGATGCGATGCAAAACTCGACCGTCACCGTTACCGGTCCTAAAACAGAAGTGGACAGCATTGTTTCTATTCTGGCGGTTACCGATGAAACACAGGCACTGACGGCGACGAAGGTGTTTGATGCTGCTTTGAAAGCAGTGGATGCCAACGGCAACGCGGTGGATATTTCACATTGTACTTTGAGCGGAGGCAACGCTGCGGTTAAAATCACGGTACCCGTATTGCTGTATAAGCGTGTGGAGTTGCAATATACACTGTTAAATGCGCCCGAGACGTATCAAAATATGCAGAATTTGGTGACGTTTACACCTTCGTATTTGGAATTTTGGGGCGACGAACAGACCATCGGCTCTTTTGAAGCGCAACTCAAAAAACTGTGCACGTTTGATTTTGATTCGCTCACCAAAGAAAAATTACAACAGACGATATCGCTGAATACGCCCGAAACGCTGAAAATTCTCGGCGGTGTGCAGACAGTTTCGGCTAAATTCAATCTTAACAATATCACTTCCAAAACAATGAACTTGGATTTGACCGATAGCAATGTGAAAGCTTTAAATTGCCCTGCTGATGTTACGGTACAGCCGGTGGAGACGCTTTTGAGCGGTATCACGTTGTATGGACCTGCCAATGTGCTCAATCGTATCCGCGTTGCTGATTTACAGGTTACGATAGATGTCAATAACGAGATAACGCAAGGACAACGCACGCTGACTACCCGCATTTTGGTTCCGAATTATCCGAACGTTTGGGTCTGTTATGGCGAAGATACTGCCGGTTATAAATTACTGGCAACTGTTACGAAAAAATAGAATTTAAAAATAGGGGCGGAAAATTCCGCCCCTGTTTTTTGGAGGAATTATGGAGTTGCGGAAAAACGACAGCATACCGCTTACCGTTACCGGCGTGACCGGTGAGGGTAACGGCGTGGGGAGAACAAGTGAGGGTGTAGCGGTATTTGTGCCGTTTACGGCAATAGGAGATGCCATTACGTGTCGTATACAAAAGGTGGAAAAACGGTACGCTTTTGGTCGTGCTACGGCTATACATACGGCATCTCCCGACCGTTGCACTGCGGATGAGCGTCACTGTCCCGTATATGAAAAATGCGGTGGTTGCACGTGGCGGCATGTAACGTATGAGGCGGAGGCACGTTATAAATGGCAAAAAGTGGCTGATGCTTTATCGCACATTGGCGGTTTGGATATCACACCTTTGCCGATTGTGAAAGCGGCACGCAGTGACCGTTATCGCAATAAAGCGCAATATCCGCTTGGGTTACAGGATAACAAAGTGGTAGCGGGGTTTTATGCACCGCGCAGTCATCGGGTAATTGCGCACGCGGATTGTGCACTGCAACCGGCGTTTTTTGCGGATATTTTGGGGGTTGTCACTGCTTGGATGCAGCAATATGGGGTTTGCGTGTATGATGAAACGACCCATAGCGGCTTGATGCGTCACGTATACATTCGATACGGCGAAAAAACCGATGAGGTAATGGTATGCTTGGTGGCGACATCGGGGAAATTGCCCGCGTTGGATGCGCTGGTAGCCCAATTACGGGAAACCGTACCGCAGTTGCGCAGTGTGGTTGTGAATATTAACCGTAAAGATACCAACGTGATTTTAGGTGACGAGGAATTTGCGGTTTTCGGAGACGGATATATCACCGATATTTTGTGCGGTTTGCGCTTTAAATTGTCTCCGCGCTCTTTTTATCAGGTCAACCGCGACCAAGCAGAGATTTTATATGGTTTAGCGGCGGAGGCGTTGCATCTAAGCGGTAATGAAACGTTGCTTGACCTGTACTGCGGCACCGGTACGATCGGTCTTTCCATGGCGAAAAAAGTAAAAGCACTGATTGGTGCAGATATTGTGGCACCTGCCATTGAAGATGCCAAAGAAAATGCGCGTGTGAACGGTATTACCAATGCGCAGTTTATTTGTGCAGATGCAGCACAAGCGGCAAAGCAACTGCAACGAAGAGGGGTGCAACCCGATGCAGTGATTATCGACCCGCCGCGAAAAGGTTGTTCTGAGTCACTGCTGGAAACGATTGCACAAATGGCGCCCCGAAAAATCGTATACGTATCGTGTGACCCTGCTACGCTGGCTCGTGATTTAAAACGTTTTAATACGCTGGGTTATAAGGCGGAGTACGTCATTCCCGTGGATTTATTCCCCGGCACGATGCACGTGGAAACAGTTGTCTGTTTAAGTCGGCAAATCAACGTGCATAAAATGAAGTTAAATTCTGCTCCTTTTGAAATGATAAAGAGCGGTGAAAAAACTATCGAACTTCGTTTATATGACGAAAAGCGTCAGCAGGTAAAAGTAGGGGACAAGATTGTTTTTACTAACAATACAACCGGAGAAACACTTCATAGCACAGTTGTAAAATTGCATAGGTTTGATAATTTTGATGAGTTGTATAAAACATTGCCTTTGTTGAAATGTGGTTACACGACCGACAATATTGATACGGCAACACCTGCCGATATGGAACAATACTATTCTGTTGAAGAACAGAAAAAATATGGTGTTGTTGGTATCGAACTTTTCCGACCTAAAGAAATTACAGACGAAACCGTAGCACTGCTTCTCCGCGAAGGCGAGGAATAATATGAATGATATAAAGATAGAAAAAGCCGCCCCGCGAAGGGACGCGGCGATGGATATACTGCGAATAGTCGCTGCCGTTTTGGTGGTGGTTATTCACGTTTCGGCCGATAAGTGGTACGTC
>JAZOCQ010000168.1:0-17851 GCA_045596565.1 Acutalibacteraceae bacterium | reverse complement strand
CGCAGGTGGTGGTGGTACCGTTGCAGTATTGCGTGAAGTAGGGCTCAATGCTGCCCCGTTGCACCACGTAGGAATTGAAGATGTCATCCACGATGGCGCTGATAGAGTCGTAGATCTCCCGTCCCGGCACGTAGGATTGGTCGAATTGTGTGGAGTTGGTGATGTCAAAATCGTATCCTTGACTGCGATACCATTCGGTATAAAAACGATTCAGTGCAAAGGAAATCTGTGCATAGATATTCGCGCGTAAGGCGTTTTCAGGCCAGGTAGGATATATTTCGCTGGATGCTACGTTTTTGATATATTCGGGGAAAGAAACGGTTACATTTTCCGCGTTGGAATTAGGCCTGCCGAGATGGACAGTGATGGTTTCGGGTATGTAGGGTTCGCCGTTCATATAGCATTCACCTCACTTTAAATTGTCGGGTCCGCCTTCGGTAATAATACGCTCACGATTCGGGTCATCACCCTCTGCGACGGGAATTAAATCTACCGGTTGCATGGCGGTAATACCGCCGTATAGAGGCACTTCTCGTAATCGAGTGGGATAAAAACCGTCCGCACGCACATAGATGGTGTAAAATGTATAGGGGTTTTGTGGATCGGGAGTTTGCGAGTAGATACTGCTGACGGCGGGTAATATGAATATCGGTGTGTAACCGCTGTTATCGGTACGGGCGGCTTGTTCTAATAACTCTTCATCATTGACGTTGCGGGTGATAATGACTTGTGCGTTGGGTATCGGTAATGCTCCTTTTCCGGTAGTCACAAACACCCGTAAATATCCCAATGACATTTCCATAGGTGGGGGAGAGCTGGGTGGTAAAATATCGATATTTTCTTCTGAAAGCGGAAAAGGTGAAACACCTTGTTCGGGTTGCGCGGGCGGTGTTTGCGACTTTACAGAAGAAGAGCCTTGTGATTCGTTGCGTACGGCGTTATTTTCAGCATCTTGCAGTGTGATGGTGGTTGCTGCTGTAACGGCTTCCTCTGAAAAATTTTGCATGTCTTTTTCTATATTCGGCAAGGGATACGTTTCATCCAAATGTTGCTGTATGGATACCGTTTGTTTTGCTTTTAATTCCATAATTTCACGGTTATAGCGTTTGATAAGTTCCTCAATAGGTATACTAGGTTGTGACATACATCAAACTCCTTTCTACGCCCCAAGAGCGTTATCATTTCAATATACGAATAGCTCATGCGATTTATACCCGTTCGCTCAAGGAAAATCGAGAAAATGAAAGCATAATCAAGAAAAAACAACATTTTTTGCCAGATTTTCATGGAAATCTTTTGTATTTTCTTAAATATCGTAAAAAATCTTGACATTTTCGCTTTTTTTACTTATATTGTAATAAGTTGTTTGTAGAGGGAAGGATTTCTTCCCGCAAGCATGCATCTATGCAAAAGAACCGATAGTGACAACCAAGCAGTGCCGCAATTCTTATTTAGAATTGTGAAAAACCCTTTGCGGAGGGCATTGTCCATGTTGTTGCGGTTTCATGCGAACCGACCGAAAGGTCGCAAGAAACTTTTTACCGCAAAGGGGGATGCATCTCTATGGATGAAAAAAGTATCGTGAAACTTCAAAACATTTCTGTGTCTTTTGATGATGAACCGGTGTTGCAAAATCTGAATTTGCAGATTTCCGACGGTGAATTTGTTACGTTGCTGGGACCGTCCGGCTGTGGCAAAACCACTACGTTGCGCATTATCGGTGGTTTTATCAAACCGGACAGCGGAAGTGTTTTTTTTGATGAGAAACCGATTACCGATTTGCCACCGCACAAGCGCCGGGTGAATACCATTTTCCAGCGTTATGCACTGTTTCCGCACTTGAACGTGTTTGAGAACGTGGCGTTTGGTATGCGGGTGCAAAAAAAGAAGAATTCAGAAATCGAGCAAACTGTTTCTAAAATGCTCAAATTGGTGAATTTGAGCGGTTTTGAAAAGCGGAACGTGCATACGTTGTCGGGTGGACAACAACAGCGTGTGGCAATTGCTCGTGCTCTGGCTAATAATCCGAAAGTGTTGTTGTTGGACGAACCGCTCGCAGCTTTGGATTTGAAGTTGCGTAAAGATATGCAGGCGGAACTGAAAAACATTCAAAAAAGTCTGGGTATTACGTTTATCTATGTCACACATGACCAAGAAGAAGCATTGTCAATGTCGGATACCGTAGTGGTTATGGATAATGGTAAAATCCAGCAAATCGGCACGCCGCAGGATATCTACAACGAGCCGGAAAACGCCTTTGTTGCCGATTTTATCGGTGAGAGTAATATTTTAGACGGTGTAATGCTGGAAGATTATCTGGTGGAATTTTTCGGCAAGAAATTCAAATGCTTAGATGCAGGTTTTGAACAAAACGAGCCTGTGGACGTTGTGATTCGTCCGGAAGACATTGACATTGTCGACCCCGATAAAGGCGATTTGGTCGGCACGGTTACCAGCGTGACTTTTAAAGGCGTGCATTATGAAACCATTGTGGATTTTAAAGGCTTTAAATGGCTTATCCAGACCACGGATTTTTATGACGTGGACCGTGTTATCGGTATTCGTTTAAATCCTGAAGACATTCATATTATGAAAAAATCTGCTTACTCCGGTATGTTTGGTGATTATAGTTCGTATTCTGAGGAATTTGATGAATTGGCCGACCCCAACGCCAACGCCGAGGAAACGGAGGAGGCGGAGGAAAAATGAGAACGAAATCCGCTGCAATACCGTTTGGCATCTGGATGCTGATTTTTACGCTGGTCCCTATGGCGATTGTGATATATTTCGCCTTCACCGATGCCGCAGGGAATTTTACTTTTGCCAATATTCGTGATATCGATATGTTTATTGTGCCGTTTTGGGATTCCATCAAACTCGGCGCGATTGCAACGATTATATGCCTCATTATGGCATATCCCATTGCGCTGATTATTGCGCGTTCCACCGAACGTGTGCAACAAACCATGGTGATGATTATTATGATTCCCATGTGGATGAATTTTTTGTTGCGTACCTATGCCTGGATGTCTATCTTGGAAGAAAACGGCTTTTTGAACCAGTTTTTAGGATTGTTCGGTTTGCACGTCAATCTCATCAACACCTCTTTTGCGGTGGTGCTTGGTATGGTGTACAATTTCCTGCCGTTTATGATTTTGCCGCTGTATTCGGTGATGGCGAAAATGGATATGCGCGTTTTGGAAGCTGCCAAAGACCTTGGTTGCAACTATTTTCAGGTGTTTCGCCGTGTGATTTTACCGCTTTCCGTACCGGGTATTGTGTCCGGTATCACCATGGTGTTTGTCCCGGCAGTCAGTACCTTTGTTATCTCTAAATTGCTCGGCGGCAGTAAAAACTATATGATTGGTGACGTCATCGAGTCGATGTTCGTGGGCAGTGCGTCCGACTATAATCTCGGTGCGGCACTGTCTTTGGTGTTGATGATACTCATGCTGTTATGTATGGCAATTATGCACTTTGCCGATAACGGAGAAGACGAGATAGGAGGGATGTTGTCTTGAAGACTTTATCCCGCATTTACACCGCTTTAATTTTCCTGTTTTTGTATTCTCCTATTGCCGTTTTAATCGTTTTTTCTTTCAATAACTCCCGCAACCGCGTAAAGTGGAGTGGCTTTACGCTTAAATGGTATGCCGATTTGTTTGAAAATGAACTGATTTTGGAATCGTTGCGTATTACGCTGATGATTGCTGTTTTGGCGGCAATTTTTGCTACTGTTATCGGTACATTGGCGGCTATTGGTATCCATAGTATGAACGGTAAATTGCGCAATATGTTTATGGCGGTCAATAACATTCCGATGGTGAATCCGGAAATTGTGACCGGTGTATCCTTGATGCTGATGTTCGTGTTTATTTTTCAGGCAACCGGTTTGTTGCAACCCGGATTTTTTACCTTGCTTTTATCACATATCACGTTTTGTATTCCGTATGTGATACTGCAAATTATGCCAAAATTGCGACAGATGAACAAACATCTGTATGAAGCGGCAGTGGACTTGGGTTGTTCTCCTGTTCGCGCTTTTGTTAAGGTGGTTATTCCTGAAATCATGCCCGGTGTGATTACCGGTGCACTCATGGCGTTTACCATGTCTTTAGATGATTTTGTTATTAGTTATTTTAATGCCGGCTCTACGGCGCAGACGTTGTCTGTTACCATTTATTCTATGACCAAAAAGCCGATGACGCCCGAAATCAATGCGTTGTCGACCATTATGTTCGGCACGGTTATGTTGCTGTTGATAATTGTAAATTTACGTCAAATTCGAGATTTGGGTAAACAAGACAGCAAAAAATAACGGTGCCTTAGGGAGGAGGTTGCCGATGAAACGGCTTGTTTGCGTGTGTGTTTGTGCCACTATATTGCTTGGGTTGCTTAGTGGTTGTGCCAATCAGCAATCGGACAATGGCGTAGTGACGCTCAATGTGTATAACTGGGGCGAATACATTGATGATGAAATTTTAGATGTTAACCGTTTGTTTGAGGAAGAAACGGGTATTCGCGTCAACTATAAAACTTTTGATTCCAACGAATCGATGTATACGTTGATTTCCTCCGGTGCGGCGCAGTATGACGTTGTTTTTCCGTCAGATTATATGGTGGGGAAAATGATTGAGGAAGGTTTGTTGGCGAAACTTAATTTTGATAATATTCCTAACTATCAGTATATTGATGACGCATACAAAGGATTGGAATACGACCCGACAAATGAATATTCTGTGGCATATACATGGGGTACAGTGGGCATTTTCTACAATAAAAAGTATGTTGATGAGGCGGATTTGCAAGACGGATGGGATTTGCTTTGGAATCCGAAATATAAAAACCGCATTTATATGTTTGACAATCCGCGAGATTCTTTTGCCATCGCTTTGAAAAAATGCGGATTTTCCATGAATACGCAGGATATAACACAAATTGAACAAGCGTACGAGCAGTTAGTAGCGCAAAAGCCTCTGGTGCAAGGCTATTATATGGACCAGATTTTCCAGAAAATGATTAACGAGGAAGGCTGGATTGCGCCTTATTATTCCGGTGACGGTGCCATTATGATTCACGGTGAAGGCGGTAATTCCGACATTGGTTTCTTTGTACCGGACGAGGGCACCAATTTATTTGTAGATGCTATGTGCGTAACTGCAAATTCTCCTCACAAAGCAGAAGCAGAACTGTATATCAACTTCATGTGTCGCGCGGATGTAGCGAAGGCGAACACCGAATATATTGGGTATTCCACGCCGCACAAGCAAGCACTCGCTTTATTGGATGAGGAAATTTCGGGTGATCCGATGTATTATCCCGACCATTCGGTTTTGGATAAAACAGAAGTGTTTATCACCTTAAATCATGAGGCGAACACTTTACAAAAACGGTTATGGCTCAAATTAAAAACCATTAAAACATAAAAAAACACCCCAATTGGGGTGTTTTTTTATGTGCATATTTTTGTCAATGCTGTGAACAGCATACAGGTTACTATACCCAGTATGGTGGGCAATATGATTGCGAGCATCGTCCATTTGAAACTGCCGGTCTCTTTTTTTATAGTCATAACGGTGGTGGAACACGGCCAATGAAACAGTGAAAACAGCATCATATTGATAGCGGTAAAAGCCGTCCAACCGTTTTCTGCAAATAACGCTTTCATTGCGGTAAGGTCGCTTAAATCTGTCAGAGTGCCGCTTGCAGTGTATGCCATAATGATAATAGGCAACACAATTTCGTTGGCGGGAAAGCCCAATATAAAAGCGATTAAAATTACGCCGTCTAGCCCCATTAAGGCTGCAAACGGGTCAAGAAAATCTGCACTGATTTGTAAAAGACTGGTATTCCCGACGTGTATATTGGCAATCAACCAAATGCATAACCCCGCAGGTGCGGCAACTGCCGCGGCGCGTCCCAAAACGAAAATTGTGCGGTCCAAAAAGGAACGGTACAATACTTTTGCTATTTGCGGTCGCCGAAACGGCGGTAATTCCAAAGTGAATGAAGATGGAATACCTCTGAGTAGGGTGGAGGATAGCAAACGCGTTATCAAAAAAGTGGCGATAATTCCCAGTAGGATGACAAAAGTCAGCAATACGGTTGATTGCACTGTGGAAGCAAAACCGGTGGCAGTGCCAATGAAAAACATACTTAGCAGGGTAATGAGGGTGGGAAACCGACCGTTACAAGGGACAAACGAGTTAGTCAGAATGGCAAGCAATCGTTCGCGCGGCGAATCGATAATACGACACCCCACAACCCCCGCCGCATTGCAACCAAACCCCATACACATTGTGAGCGCTTGCTTGCCGCAAGCACGGCATTTTTGAAACGGTTTATCCAAATTGTATGCAATGCGCGGTAAAAATCCGGCATCTTCCAGTAGTGTAAATAAGGGGAAAAAGATTGCCATAGGCGGTAACATGACCGATACTACCCAAGCCAGTACGCGGTATACGCCCAACACCAATGCGCCGTGTAACCACGCGGGCGCATTTAGCAGCTTAAACAGTTCTGTCAAGCGGTCTTGTCCCCATAAAAAGCATTCGGATAATAGTTTTGAAGGGTAGTTTGCGCCTGTAATGGTCAGCCAGAAAATAACTGCCAACATCAATATCATAATGGCGTATCCTGTATACCGTCCTGTGAGTAATCTATCCAGCGGGTGTGGTTTGATGGTATCTCCATACGTTACCACTCCTTTACAAACTGTTTCCGCCTTGGAAACCAACGCACAAACGATGCAGTCTTTATAGGCTTGTGCATCGATGCCGTCTGCGTTCAGTTTTCCCTTTGCGCGAGCGAGAGTATCATTAAATTCTATATCATTGAAAATTTCCTCACCATAATGAGCAATGATTTGCTGTTGTAATGACGTGTCCTTTTCCAACAAACGCAAAGCTAACCATCGAGCGCGTTTTTTATCACAAAATCGCTCTAAAAACGGCGAGATTTCCGCTACCGCATTTTCAATAGGGGCAGGATATTGCACAATAAAATCGGCTGTATTCGGTCGCGCGGCATCTACGGCGTGCATCAGTGCTGTAAGGTCGTTAGGGTTGCGTGCAGTGATACCAACGATCGGTATTTTTAATCTCTTTTCCAACAATTTCAGTTGTAGATGTATA
Organism: Acutalibacteraceae bacterium; assembly: GCA_045596565.1. Taxonomy (GTDB): domain Bacteria; phylum Bacillota; class Clostridia; order Oscillospirales; family Acutalibacteraceae; genus URNF01. The sequence goes on along the minus strand of JAZOCQ010000168.1, from coordinate 10,718 downwards.
TGATGTCTTTCGGCTTCATCCAGCAGGTTAACACACAAAATCACAGTATCGGTAATTTCCATGGTTTGCAAGACAAGATTTAAGTTGCGTTCCAGACAGGTAGCATCACACACTACAACGACCGCATCAGCATTGCCAAAACAGATGAAATCGCGTGCAACTGCCTCTTCCTCTGAGTGCGCCATTAAAGAATATGTGCCGGGGATGTCCACTAAAATGTAATGATGATTTTCTGTATCGTAATATCCGTATGCGTTTGTCACGGTTTTTCCCGGCCAGTTGCCGGTGTGTTGATGCATACCGGTCAAACCGTTAAAAACCGTACTTTTGCCGACGTTTGGGTTACCGGCAAGCGCAATAATGACATCCTCAGGTGTGCGTTTTTCTATAAAGACGCCGTTATCTACGGCATGCATGCCTACGGAACGGCGAGTAAGTCCCATAAAAACACTTCCTCTCAGCAAATTAAGATGTTTGCGGCATCCGCATTGCGAATGGCAATGACTGCGCCGCGGATGCGATAGGCGACAGGGTCGCCGGATGGACTGTGACCCACACAGGTGACCACAGTGCCTTCGATAAGACCGATATCTAAAAGGCGGCGGCGTATTCCGCCTTCGCAACATAATTTTTGTACGCGCCCTTGTTCGCCGACTTTCAGTGTGTGCAAAGCACGTGTTTGTAACATTATCAACAGACCTTTCTATGCACAGAATATTCCAAACCAATAAAAATGTGCATCGAGCAAAAACGCGTTTTTAGAAAGCGAGGGTATTGTTGAAATATTTTACGCTTTGTGCTATAATGTTTTGTGTTTAGATATTCCTAACCACTTAGAAAGGATGTTAGCGTATGGTTTTTGGAGCAATTTTAGCAGGCGGTATCGGTAGCCGTATGCATATGGCGGATATGCCTAAACAATTTTTGCCGCTGGGGGACAAACCGATTATTGTCCACACACTGGAAAAATTTTTAACTTGCTCTAAATTAGAAACAGTGTTTATCGGTGTGCATGCAGACTGGGTCAAGTATATGAACGACCTGTTGGACAAGCATTTGCCTGCTCAATCGCGCGAGCGTGTATATACCGTCGCCGGCGGTGCAGACCGCAATGAAACTTTATTAAACGTCATTGCGGCTATCGAAAATGCTTACGGTGAATCAGACGAGCACATTATTGTGACACACGATTCGGTACGTCCTTTCGTTACGTTGCGTATGATTGAAGTAAACATTGAATATGCGCAAAAATACGGTGCTGTGAATACGGTGACGCCCGCCGTGGATACCATTGTTTCCTCTGCTGACGGCAAGGTTATCAGCAATATTCCCAATCGTGCCGAACTGTATCATGGACAAACACCGCAAACATTCCGTATGAGCCTTTTGAAAGAACTGTATCTTTCTCTTACGGATGAGGAAAAGGGTGTTTTAACAGATGCTTGTAAAATTTGTGTGGTGCGTAATCATCCGGTATATTTGGTGGAAGGCGCGTATACGAATTTAAAAATTACCACCCCCGACGACTATAAAATCGCACGGGCTATTTTAGAAGGAAAAATCCTTAATTAATCAAGTTTATTAGTGTTTAAAACGGTCTTCAAACGGGAACTTTAAATAAAAAACAGCGATTGCACCGCAATCGCTGTTTTTTATTATTTGGATTTTATCTTTCTGAGCCAGAACGGTAATTTGATTAATCCGACCAGTGTTCCCAAACCGTAACTTGCGTGTAATAAAAAGAACAAAAACGGCATACAAACGGCAAATTTATTCCATCCGTTTTCTTTCACAGATAGAACGGTCATCAACAATGCCATCGTTCCGTAAGCAACAGCCAAAGCCAATAAAGGCCAGCTAACGCCCAAAGCAGACAACAATATACCGCCTAAAATCGCCATTACAAAGGCGAAAGGTACGAAATGCATGATAGAGAAACACCGAGGATTAATACCCATTGTTAAACCAATCCAGTAACCGTTAAAGTATTTCTGGCGTATCATTTTGCGCAAAGTATTTCGAGTGTGTTGATAAGAAACAATATCAGGGTCATAGCAAATACGAAAACCCGCTTGTGTAATACGATAACTCATATCATTATCTTCCGTGCGGGAGAGTAAGGTGTTGTATGGACCAACAGTATCGTAAACCTCTCTTCGATACATACCATGAAAAATAGAACTAACATATCGTTTTTTATCGCTGTGCCGATATACAGCCGCGCCGCTTCCGAAGATGGATTGTTCAACCATTAACAACATATTTTTCCAAGGCGTTTGCTCATCAATGATATTGGGACGTTGTCCGCCGGAAACAAATTCGCCTTCTTCTAAAACGGCAACATTTTTTTCAATAAAATCGTGTGGGATAGAGGCGTGAGCATCGATACGCACGATTGCATCACCGCTATAATTTTTTAATGCTATATTGCAACCGTGAGGCAAAGTACGATTGGAATTATGAAAAGTTAATACACGCAGAAAATCATACGGTTTGTTAGCGAAATTTTCCATAATGGCAAACGTATCATCTTTGGAACCGCTATCAATCAATAAAATTTCCATCTGATTGTGCGGGTATGTTTGCTTTTCAATATCGCACAATAAATTGGGCAAGCAATCGCTTTCATTATATGCAACAATGCAAACGGATACGGTATTTATCGTTTTGTTTAACATATTGTTTTCCTTTCAAAATAATATTGAAACTGTATTCAGTGTACCATTTTTTTAAAATTTAGTCAATAATATAACTCCCAAAAAGATACGCATACTATAAAGGGAGGTAGAAAGTATGTGTACCGCATTGTCAGTTTTACAACAAAATCATTATTTTGGCAGAACGCTCGACTATGAATTATCTTTTAATGAAAAAATTACTATCATCCCAAGACACTATCCGCTTCGATTCAGTGGTGGAGAGATAAAGCGTGAACATTATGCTCTCATCGGCATGGCGGCGGGGGAGGACAATTATCCATTATACTATGATGCCATGAATGAAAAAGGGTTGGCGATGGCGGGCTTGTTGTTCGCAGGCAATGCATACTATCAAGAACCGTTACATGGCATGGAAAACGTCGCTTCCTTTGAATGTATCCCGTGGGTTTTAAGTCGTTGCAGTACTGTGATGCAAGCGAAAAAATCACTATCTCAAGTGCGTTTAACCAATATACCGTTCAGGAAAGACATGCCACCATCTCCGTTGCATTGGATACTGGCGGATAAAGAACACACAATCGTTGCAGAGCCATTACAGGATGGACTACGGATATATGACAATCCCGTAGGGGTGCTTGCCAACAATCCTACTTTTGACTATCATTTACTGCGCTTGACGGATTTTATGTCATTACGCAACACACCACCCGAAAACAATATGTATAGTAAAGTGCCTTTACACTCTTACAGCCGTGGTATGGGTGCGTTTGGATTGCCGGGGGATTTTTCATCATCATCGCGATTTGTACGTGCTGTATTTGGTAAAGCAAATATTGCAAATGGCATTTCTCGCGAAGACGAAATCGCTCAATTCTTTCGTATTTTGCGTACGGTGGAGGTGCCGCGCGGTTATGTGGTTTTGGATAATGGGAAACAAGTTATGACTGTATATACTTCGTGTTGTGATACTAAAAACGGTGTGTATTATTGTACCTCATATGAAGATAGCACCATCAGGCGGGTAGATATGCATACTGTCAATTTAGAGGATGATACATTATTCCAATATTCATTGCCACGCCGAACACTAATACAATCGTTATAATTATCCGATATAAATATGAAGTTTTCAGTCAAAATCTATGGAAAAATCTGAAATGATATGTTATAGTAGTTATATATATCACTATAAAAATATATAGAGGATGTAAAAAATGAGAATTATTGTTGTAGGTTGCGGAAAAATCGGTACAACAGTCATTGACAGCTTTGTAGCAGAAGGTCATGATGTAGTGGCTGTGGATTCTAATCCCGCCGTGGTGGCTGAAATTACCAATATATATGATGTTATCGGCGTTTGCGGAAACGGCGTAGACTGCGAACCTTTGCGGGAAGCAGAGGTCGAAAAAGCAGAGTTATTGGTCGCTGTGACGGGTTCTGACGAACAGAATATGCTCAGTTGCTTTATGGCACGGCGCTTAGGTGTCAAGCACACCATCGCACGCATTCGTAACCCCGAATATAATGACCAAAGTCTGGTGTTTATGCGTCAACAACTCAATTTATCTATGGCGATTAATCCTGAAATGTTGGCGGCTCAAGAATTATTTAAAATTTTGAAATTGCCTTCGGCAATCAACGTGGAAACGTTTTCCCGCCGCAATTTTGAATTGATAGAATTGGTTTTACGTCCCAATTCTCCTTTTGCTGGAAACTCTTTGATTGACCTGCGCAAAAAATATCCCGCTAAGTTTTTAGTGTGTGTGGTGCAACGCGGTGAAACCGTCTATATACCCGATGGCAGTTTTGTATTGCAGGAGGGTGACCGCATCGGCGTGATGGCTACACCTACCGAGATACATCGCTTGTTGCGTTTGATGGGTGTCATGCAAAAGCAAGCTAAACGTGTCATAATTCTTGGTGCAAGCCGCACAGCGTATTATCTTGCGAAAATGTTATTGGAAAACGGTACGGCGGTTACGGTGATTGATAAAAACCGTGTACGCTGTGAGGAGTTTTCTACACTGTTGCCCGGTGCAATGATTATCGAAGGCGATGGGGTTGAACAGGAACTACTATTAGAAGAAGGTTTAGAAAACACCGATGCGTTTGTATCGCTTACCGGCATGGATGAACAAAACATATTGGTATCCATCTTTGCTTCTCATCAAAACGTTCCAAAAGTTATCACAAAAGTCAATCGCAATGAATTGGCTGATATGGCAGAAAAGCTTGGATTAGAATGTGTCATCACACCCAAAAAAATGATTGCCGACGTTGTGTGCCGCTATGCACGCGCATTGAAAAACTCGCTTGGCAGTAAAGTTGAAACTTTATATAAGTTAATGAGTGGAAAAGCAGAGGCGTTGGAATTCGTTGTACAGCCTGATTTTAAAGGTCAGGATATACCGCTAAAAGATTTACGGCTTAAACCGCACGTTTTGATTGCGGGTATCGTGCGTGCCCGCAAGGTGCTTTTGCCGACCGGTGACGATACCATTCGCGCCGGTGATAAAGTCATCGTACTGGTGGCAGGTAAACGGTTTGAGGATTTAGCCGATATCTTGCAGTAAAAGCGAGCGGAGGCAAACATAATGAACTATAAAATGATTGCATATACATTGGGCAGAATGATAGTAACAGAGGCTTGTTTGTTACTGTTGCCGCTTGTGGTTGCCCTACTATACAGCGAAAGCGTCTATCTGGCGTTTTTGCTCACGATTGGTATTGCTATATTGATAGGTTTACCGCTTTTGCTGTTTTGCAAGCCGCAAAATCCGGCTTTATACGCAAAAGAAGGGTTAGTGATTGCCGCGTTAGCGTGGCTCGTATTTTCTGTTATCGGCGCACTGCCTTTTGTCATCAGCGGGGAAGTGCCACGCTTCATTGACGCTTTTTTCGAGACGGTCAGCGGTTTGACTACCACCGGCGCTTCTATTTTAAATGATGTAGAAGCACTTAGCCACGGTTTGTTATTCTGGCGTTCTTTCACAAACTGGATAGGTGGCATGGGTGTGTTAGTGTTCCTGTTTGCAATTGTATCCGGTTCGTCCGGTCGTTTTATGCATATTTTGCGAGCGGAAATGCCGGGACCAATTGTTGGAAAACTAGTACCGCGCGTGAAAGATACTGCAAAAATTTTGTATATGATTTATATCGCTTTAACCGGCATATTAGTTATTTTCCTTGTATGCGGCGGTATGCCTGTATTTGAAAGCTTTTTACATGCTTTTGCAACGGCCGGCACCGGCGGATTTTCACCAAAGGCAGATAGCTTAACTTCGTATAGTCCTTATTTACAATGGGTTATCATTATTTTCATGCTTTTGTTTGGCGTGAATTTCAATCTTTATTATTTTTTGTTAATTCGTCATTTCAGCTCCGCTTTCAAGAGCAAAGAACCGTGGACGTATATCGGTATAGTTATAGTATCGGTCATACTGATTTCCCTTAACATTTCTCCACTCTATAACGGATTTTCAGAAACTGTGCGGCACGCCTCTTTCCAGGTGTCCTCCATTATTACTACCACGGGATTTGCAACGACTGATTTTGCCACCTGGACAGATTTTTCCAAAACAATTTTATTATTGTTGATGTTTATTGGTGGTTGTGCAGGTTCTACGGCAGGCGGCTTAAAAGTATCTCGCATATTAATTTTAAGCCGTGTTGTACGCCGTGAGATTCGCCGCGTACTGCATCCGCGGTCTGTTAGCACGGTTAAATTAGATGGCAAACAACTTGACGAATCTACCTTATCGGGTGTCAATACGTATTTTACTTTGTATATTGCTTGCATTTCAGTAGCTGTTCTTATTCTGTCTTTTGAACCATTTGGCTTTGAAACAAATTTTTCAGCCGTGGTTGCTTGTTTTAATAATGTAGGACCCGGGCTAGGGGCAGTAGGCCCGTTGGGCAATTATGCGGCTTACTCTGATTTGTCCAAATATGTGTTATCTTTTGCAATGTTGTTGGGGCGTTTAGAGATATATCCGCTTTTGCTCGCGTTTTTACCTGCTACTTGGAAAAGGGGGTAATATCGATGAAAAAAATTATTTTTGGCGTATTGGTATGTTTACTGCTATGCCTAACCGCTTGTAGTGCCCAACTTATTGAAGAGGACTTACCTCCCGAACCGACTATTGCTTTTGGAAGCATTTTCACTACCGAGCAAATCACAAATTTGACCGGTATTGCCGTTACACAAATACAGAATTTTGAGGATGGCTCTATCGCGTATTTTAATGAGGATTTTTCCCAAGCGGTATATATGTCTTATTCTGAAATGTCCCTTGCGGATTTCGATGCTATGCTACAGGGATTTACCGAAATAGGCCCCTTGGTGGATGCTCCGAATTTGAGCGAAAAAGCTGTTTGGTGTGAAAATAGTTGCAATTTGTTACTATTTGATAACGGTAAGGCATTGGATATTCAAGTGCAATACGATACTGCGCGCCCTAACGACAGTCTGCTCGCGGCAAGACAACTGGGCTGTGCTTTGCTGGAAAATTTGTGAGGGAGATATGATTACATTTGAACAACTAAAATCCATGGAATCTATCAATACGTACATTCGCCAAGCGGATATATCTTTACAAGCATTGGGGTATACCGAACATAGCTTTGCGCACGTCACCCATGTAGCGGAAATTGCCGCGTATATATTAAACACTTTGGGATATTCCGAACACCAGGTGGAATTGGTCAAAATCGCGGCATATTTGCACGATATCGGTAATCTGGTCAATCGTATCGAACATTCGCAGAGTGGCGCTGTTATGGCTTTTCGTATACTGGACAGCTTGGGTATGTCTGCCGAGGATTTGGCAGTGGTAGTCACGGCTATCGGTAATCATGATGAAGGTACGGGTGTACCGGTCAATGCGGTTGCAGCCGCCTTGATTTTGGCCGATAAAAGTGATGTGCGCCGTTCTCGCGTCCGCAATCAAGATTTGACCTCGTTCGATATTCACGATAGGGTTAATTACTCGGTGCAAGCATCAGCTTTGCATATCAACGAGGATAAAACGCAAATTACTTTACAGTTAAAAATTGACCCGCAATTTAGTTCTGTAATGGATTATTTTGAGATATTTATGGTGCGTATGAATATGTGCCGTAAGGCTGCTGAAAAACTGGGTTTGCAATTCAAATTAACCATTAACGACCAACAATTAATGTAAAAAAACTCCGTATGGCTCTGCCATACGGAGTTTTTTTACACTATTTCAGATAATTCTTTCAAACAGGAAGGACAAACGTTATATCCTTTAAAGGTGACCACATCACGTGCGTTTTGACAGAAAATGCAACTAGGTTGATATTTCCGCAACATTACCATATTATCTTCGGTAAAGATTTCCATCGGCGTATTTTCTTGGATATCCAATATTTTACGAATTTCTTTTGGGATAACAATGCGCCCTAAAAAGTCAACCTTTCGCACAATACCGGTAGGTTTCATCGTAACACCTCAGTTTCCATTTTCTGTCATTTATGTATATATAATAACATTTTTTTCGCAAAAGTCAAACAAAATTCAAAATTTTGACTTGGTAAAAAGAGGAAAAAGGTGCTGTTTTGAAAACAGCACCTCCGCCTTTACCGTTTTTTATAGATTAGCAACCGCAACCGCAGCCACAGCCGCAATCACTGTCATCAATCAACAATAAAATAACGATGATAAACAGCAACCAAGAGCAATCGATACCATTAAAGAGATTACGCAGACACATATTGTTTCCACCTCCTCCTTTTCATTCCCATACTATGAAGTGGTCGGGGAAGGTGTGCGTGTATAAGCATAAAAAAACAGTCATATACTTTTTTTACACGGAAAATATATCGGTTTAAAGGAGAAAGGGTATGCAATACCGTTTTAAAGATTTCACTGAAAAAGCCAATTTGGCACTGAATTTAGCCATAGAAGCTGCACAGGCGTTCGGTCATACCTATGTGGGAACCGAACATATTGTACTGGGATTATTACGCGAGGGAGTAGGCGTAGCATCCGTGGTACTGGTAAGTTTCGGCGTAACAGCCTCTCTGTATGAGAAAAAACTCACGCAAACCGAAACCGTCGGGGAACCCACCGTTGTAACCCCGCAAGATTTCAGCCCGCGTGCAAAAGCGGCGCTTGAAAAGGCGGTGCAACTGGCAGCAGAACAACAGTATGGTTACGTAGGCACTGAACATTTACTGACAGCTATTATTCGGGATATAGACTGTATAGGATTTCGTATTATAAAATTGATATGCTCACGTGCGGGGAATATTGAAAAAGCTTTAGAGGATACCGGTAAGCCAATATTCACCGGTTCAAACAAGAGACTTGCTAAAGATTTGCACAAGAGTACAGTATTGCAGTACGGTCGTGATTTAACGGCGCTTGCACGAAAAGGCAAAATTGACCCTGTTATTGGAAGAGAAAAAGAAATTGAGCGCGTGATTCGCATTTTGGTACGCCGCACTAAAAATAATCCCTGCCTAATTGGAGAACCGGGAGTAGGGAAAACAGCAATTGCCGAGGGACTTGCTGCCAAAATCACAGCAGGGGAAGTACCGAAAATTTTGCTTACAAAACGTGTGATATATCTGGACCTCAACAGTATGATAGCAGGAACAAAATATCGAGGTGATTTTGAAGAAAGAATCAAACGCGCAATTGAAGAAGTCATCCATAGCGATGATATCATACTGTTTATAGACGAACTGCATACCCTCATAGGCGCAGGAACAGCAGAAGGCGCGGTAGACGCCTCCAATATCTTAAAACCGTATTTGGCCAGAGGAGAACTGCAACTTATCGGTGCCACCACCTTACAGGAATACCGCAAACACATTGAAAAAGATGCTGCCTTAGAACGTCGTTTTCAGCCTGTGCGTGTGGAACAGCCTACTGTCGAACAAACAAAAGCAATTTTAACAGGTTTACGGGATAGGTATGAAGCACATCACATGGTTAAAATCAGCGATGAGGCTATTTGTGCAGCTGCTGAATTATCCGCCCGATACATCGCTGACCGTTTTTTGCCGGATAAGGCGATTGATATGATGGATGAAACAGCGGCAGAAGTGCGTTTGCGTTCTTTAAAGGAAAATCCTAAAATCACGCAATTAGAAAATCGTATTAAAGAAATAGATGTACAAATGCACATTGCCGTCAACACACAGGATTATGAAAAAGCGGCTTGTTTGCGAGATGAAGAGAATACTCTATATGACACTTTACAATTGGCGCGCGAAAAATATGCCCAAGAGCAAAAAAGACAAGTGCGTGTTGTCACCGCCCAAGATATCGCACAAACCGTTTCGGAATGGACAGGTGTGCCCGTTAAAGATATCAGTAGAGAAGAGGGGCGGTGGTTACAGGATTTAGAGCCGGAGCTCTCCCGTCGCGTTATCGGTCAAAATGCTGCTGTAAAAAAAGTTGCTAACGCCATTCGCCGTGGACGCGCGGGAATTCAAGACCCTAACCGTCCCATCGGTTCTTTTATTTTTTTAGGACCCAGCGGCGTGGGGAAAACCGAGCTCTCAAAAGCAGTTGCGGCAATTGCTTTCGGCAGTGAACAAAATTGCATCCGTTTGGATATGTCCGAATACATGGAAAAACACACCGTTTCACGCTTAATCGGTGCACCTCCCGGATATGTTGGATATGATGATGGTGGACAATTGACCGAAAAGGTACGGCAACGTCCGTATAGTGTGGTGATTTTAGATGAAATTGAAAAAGCGCATCCGGATATATTTAATTTGTTATTACAAATTCTGGAAGAAGGTGTTTTAACCGACTCCCAAGGCAGACAAGTCAGTTTTCGTAATACAGTTATTATTATGACATCTAATATTGGCGGTGATATTTTAACAAAAACACATGCCGTAGGGTTTGCAAATGCAGAGGAGCCATTAGAAACCGAGAAAAAAGAGGCGCAGCGAGCTGTTACAAATGAACTGAAGAAACATTTTCGACCGGAATTTATTAACCGTGTGGACGATATAGTTGTATTTACAACTCTGCAGCCGGAAAGTGTAAGAGAAATTGCAGTTAATTTGATA
>JAZOCQ010000167.1:0-1541 GCA_045596565.1 Acutalibacteraceae bacterium | reverse complement strand
ATTTTTATTTCCTACAGAAACGACGGATGCAGTAACCAGTTCGCACACCGCCTGGCAAACGACCTGACAGAATTGGGTTACAGTGTGTATTTTAATCCGTACGAAGAACGCAGTGACAGTTTCCCCGACCGTCTGAAAAACGCTGTCAAAGCGTGTAAGGACTTTATTATGGTGCTGTCTCCTGCGAGTATGGAACGTCTTTTACGCAACGACGAGATAGACTGGGTGCGTGAAGAATTATTGGCGGCACGCGAGAACGGCAAAAATATTATTCCCGTTTTGGTGGATGGGGCGACCATGCCGTCCCGTCCCGAAGAAATGCCGCAAAATATCTGTTTCTTACCCTATGTGGATGCTATCCGTTTACCCGACGAGTATAAACATTCCCCCTTTACGTCCTTAATCGGCGGTTTACTGTCTAAGCAAGACGGCAAAGACAGCTACAAGGATGCATTTAACAGCAATCCCAACTACCGCGTCAACGACGTGTTTGACCAACTGCTGTGCAAGGCAAACGCGGGCGATATAGAAGCAATGTACGAATTGGGTATGATGCATTACTACGGCGTGACGTCCGCTAACGGGCAGTCTGCGTGGGATTATGAGCAGGCGGTGTACTGGTTGCGGAAAGTATCCGCCTCCGACCATCCGCTACGGTACGAAGCGGACAATAGTATTGCCCGTATGTACTATAACGGCACGGTGCCCACCGAACCGCAGTCGTATGAAAAGGCGATGGAATACATAGAACGTGCCGCACCGCACAGTCAGTACGCGAAATCCCAAAAAGCGTACCATTTGCGGGAGGGATTGGGCTGCGAATTCGATTTTGAAAAGTATCTTCAATTCCTAAAAGAAGAAATGGGCGGCGGCGATAATATGACCGCCATAGGACTGGCTAAATTTTACATCAAATACGGTAAATATCAAGAAGCGATGGACGTGTTTGATGCGGTGGACAATCTCACCCCCGAAATGAATTATCAGATCGGTATGCTGTACCGCAACGGTGTGTTGTCCGACCCGCCAAAACCCGATTTTATGCAGGCGGCGTATTATTTGCGCAATGCCGCAGATGACAACCATATTGCGGCGGCTTACGAGTACGGTATGTTATGCTTCCGCCCGACGGGACGGTTCCGCAAGGATTTCAGAAGTGCGCAAAAATATCTGCAGATAGCGGCGGATAACGGTCATACCACCGCGCAGTACGTGCTGGGCTTTATGTATAAGTCGGGTCACGTTACCAAAGACTTGGCAAAAGCGGCGGAATACCTGGAAAAAGCAAAAGCACAAGGGGACTCTTTCTCGGCTATGGAATTGGTAACCATTTACCAGCAACCCGAAATGCAGAATTACCAGCGTGCATACGCGTGTGCCGAAATGGCGGCGGAACATAATATCGCAGAAGGCGAGTTCCTTTTAGCCAATCTTTTGTTTTTGGGTCGCGGCTGTGAGCCGGATGTGAATAAAGCGTACGAATTGTACGAGCGTGCGTACTCCCACGGTATCCATTATGCATCGACTATGATGCGTCGCAT
>JAZOCQ010000166.1:0-3738 GCA_045596565.1 Acutalibacteraceae bacterium | reverse complement strand
CGTGAGGGTGAGGCGATTTCGTGGCATTTAGCGCAGATTCTCAAATTGGATATGACACAGAAAAACCGTGTGACGTTCAATGAAATTACCCGTAGCGGTGTCACCGCGGGTATGCAGAAACCCCGTGAATTGGACTTGGATTTGGTGGATGCACAGCAAGCGCGTCGTGTGTTGGACCGTATTGTGGGTTACAAACTCAGTCCGTTTTTGTGGAAAAGTATTCGTCAAGGTCTTTCGGCAGGTCGTGTGCAATCCGCTACCGTCAGTTTGGTGGTAGACCGTGAGAATGCCATTCGCAGTTTTGTCAGCGAGGAATTCTGGACGGTGGATGCGGCGTTGTCCCGCACCGAAAAGGGCAAAACTTTCCCTGCCCGTTTGTACGGTAATGCCAAAGGTAAATTGAAAATTAAAGACGAGAAAACCGCTAATACGATTTTGGCGGAATTGCAAGGCGAAACCTTTAAAGCGGTTTCGGTGAAAACCGGTAAACGCAAAATTGCGCCCGCCCCGCCGTTTATCACCTCCACTTTGCAACAGGAAGCCAACCGCAAACTCGGTTTTTCCTCCAATCGCACTATGAAAGCGGCACAAGAGTTGTACGAAGGTGTGGAACTCGAGGGCGAAGGCACGATGGGTTTGATTACCTATATGCGTACCGATTCTCTGCGCATTTCGGATGAAGCGCGCGCTGCGGGTACGGCGTATATCAAAGAAACCTATGGAGATAAGTATTTGCCCGCAAAAGCACGTATTTTTAAGAGCAAGAACAATGCGCAAGACGCACACGAAGCGATTCGTCCGTCCATGCCGTCGCTCACGCCCGATAAGGTGAAAGGTTCGTTGTCGGGCGACCAGTATAAACTGTATAAATTGATTTGGGAACGCTTTATTGCGAGCCTGATGGCTGACCAACAGCAAAAAACCTGTCAAGCAGACATTGCGGCGGGTCAGTATATCTTCAAAGCATCCGGTTACACGGTGGAATTTGACGGATATACCGTTTTGTACGTGGAAGGCAAAGATGAGAAAGAGGACGAAAACCGTCCTCTCGCGGTTATCAGTGAAGGGGACACGGTTGTGACCCGTGAACTCAAAGCCAATCAACATTTCACCCAACCGCCCGCACGGTATACCGAAGCTTCGCTGATTAAAGAGATGGAAGAAAACGGCATTGGCCGTCCGTCTACCTACGCGCCGACTGTCAGCACCATTTTGTCCCGTGAATATATCGAACGCGAAAGCAAAACGCTCAAACCCACTGCTTTGGGTGAGGTAGTGACTGCTTTGATGAAAGATAAATTCCCGCAGATAGTGGATACCGAATTTACCGCACAAGTCGAACAGCAGTTGGACGCGGTGGAAAACGGCAAGAAGAATTGGGTGGATACGCTGGATGCGTTCTATACCGATTTTGCGAAAACTTTGCAAGCAGCAGAAACTTCTTTGTCGGGTGAACGTATTAAAGTGCCGGAAGTGGAAAGTGACGAAGTGTGCGAATTGTGCGGACGGAAAATGGTTATCAAGTCCGGCAGATTCGGTAAATTTCTCGCTTGTCCCGCTTATCCCGCGTGTAAAAACACCAAACCTATCGTGGAAGAAACAGCGGGTGTGTGTCCCGATTGCGGCGGCAAAATCATTATGAAAAAATCCCGTCACAACCGCAAATTCTTCGGTTGTGCAAACTATCCCACCTGTAATTTTATGACGTGGGATGAGCCGACAGCAGAAACCTGTCCCAAATGCGGTAAAACTCTGTTTAAACGCAAAGGCAAAAACGGCGGTGTGTATTGCCGCACCGAAAATTGTGGATTTGAAAAAGTATGAGTGAAAAGAAAGTAACCGTTATCGGTGCCGGTCTTGCGGGTTGCGAGGCGGCGTATGCGGTGGCAAATGCGGGTATTCCCGTGCAGTTGTTTGAGATGAAACCGCAAAAATACACCCCCGCGCACACGTCACCCTTGTTCGCGGAGTTGGTGTGTTCCAACTCGCTGAAAGCACGGCGGATAGAGAGCGCGGCGGGTTTGCTCAAAGCGGAAATGAAATGCTTGGGCTCACTGTGTGTGCCGATAGCGGAGGATTGTGCCGTGCCCGCCGGCGGAGCACTCGCGGTGGACCGTGATAAGTTTTCCAATGCCGTGACCGATAAAATCCGCTCTCATCCGCTTATTACGGTGGTGGAACAAGAGGTTACCGCTTTGCCCGCTGACGGCGTTACCGTGGTAGCAACCGGTCCGCTGACGGCAGACAGTTTGGCGGCAGATATTGAAAAGATGTGTGGCGGCTTGCATTTCTATGACGCGGCGGCACCTATCGTGTCGGCAGACAGCGTGGATATGGGAAGTGCGTTTCGTGCTTCGCGTTATGACCGTGAGGAAACGGGTGAAGGGGATTATATCAACTGCCCGATGAATAAAGCGGAATATGAGGCGTTTTATGAAGCACTTATCACGGCAGAGTCGGCACCGTTGCACGCTTTTGATAAACTGAAAGTGTACGAAGGCTGTATGCCCATTGAGGTACTCGCCAAACGTGGCGCAGACACCTTGCGGTTTGGACCGATGAAACCGGTGGGATTGCGTGACCCGCGCACGGGGCATCGTCCGTGGGCGGTGTTGCAGTTGCGTACAGAAAACGCCCAAGGCACGCTGTATAATCTGGTTGGATTTCAAACCAACCTGAAATTTGGTGAACAAAAACGCGTATTTGGTATGATTCCCGCTTTGAAAAATGCGGAATTTATGCGGTACGGTGTGATGCACCGCAACACGTTTTTGCAATCCCCCGATTTTCTCGGCGCGGATTTTGCGGTAAAAACGCGCAAAAACTTGTTTTTCGCAGGACAGATGACCGGTGTGGAGGGGTATATGGAATCGGCAGCATCGGGTTTGCTTGTCGGTATCAACGCTGCACGTTTTGTGAAAGGTGAACAACCGCTTATCTTGCCGCGTGAAACGATGATGGGTGCGCTGGCATCCCATGTGAGTACAAAAACAGCGGATTTTCAGCCGATGGGTGCCAATTTTGGCATATTACCACCGTTGGAAAACCATATTCGAGATAAAAAGATGCGCTATGCCGCGTTGTCGGAGAGAGCGCTTGCGATGTTAGAAGAGAGGAAGGGAGACTGATAAAATGCGTATTATAGTAGATGTTTTTGGCGGCGATAATGCACCGCTGGAGATTTTGCGCGGCGCCGCAATGGCGGCAAAGACCCTTTCGGTGGATATCACCTTGGTTGGCAAGGAGGAAACCATTCGCCGCGTGGCAAAAGAACAAGCGATTTCCCTCGATGCTATGAAAATTGCGGATGCGCCCGACGTGATGGAAATGGAAGATGAGCCTCGTGCCGTGCTTAAAGCAAAGAAAAACAGTTCCATGGCGGAAGGTTTGCGTTTGTTGGCGGCAGGCGAGGGGGATGCGTTCGTCAGCGCGGGCAGTACCGGTGCGCTGATTATGGGCGCGACTTTTATAGTCAAGCGTATCAAAGGCGTATCCCGCCCTGCATTGGCGCCGCTCATTCCCGCAGATACCAATCCGTTTTTGTTAATTGACTGCGGTGCGAATGCGGATTGCCGTCCCGAAATGTTGGTGCAGTTTGCACAGATGGGACATATTTATATGACCCGCGTGCTGGGTCGTGAAAACCCGCAAATCGGTTTGCTCAATATCGGCACCGAACCCGGTAAAGGCACCGCTTTACAACAGGAAGCGTATGCAATGCTCAAACAAAGCGACTTG
>JAZOCQ010000165.1:0-2990 GCA_045596565.1 Acutalibacteraceae bacterium | reverse complement strand
TCAAGTCGAACAGGGAACCGATAAGGTCGGTCAACTGACGCGGGGTGGTGCCCTGTGCCGCCATGTTGCCCACCAAACTGCTGCCGTCTTTGGCTTTGATGCTATCGGAGATGGCTTTTTTCAGTTCTTCACCGGACAAATCTTTGAAATCGTTGTCCGCCAAGTATTTGAGTTTGAGTTCGTTGGGGGTACCGATGAGACCGTCGGTGAACGCGGGGGATACCACCGGGTCGGCAAGCTCCCAAATTTTTCCTTTGGGGTCTTTGAACGCGCCGTCGCCGTATACCATCACTTCCACGTGTTTACCGGTGGCTTCCAAAATACGTTTTTGGATATCCAACACGAGTGCCTGGCAATCGCGGGGGAACAATTTGATGGTATCTTCGGTGGATTTGTTAGAACCGAGCAGACCGTATTTTTCGTTACAGCCGCTGCCGTTAACCGATGCGTTCAAGATATCGTCCAGACCGCACACAACCTTTGCGCCCGCCGCTTTGAGCAAGCGTTTGCTGCGTTCGCGGGTGTGAATGTCGCAGGTCAGCACGCAGTCGGTATAGTCGAGAATGGCTTTTGCTTGGTTGGCAAAGATGATTTCCACTTCAGCGCCTTGTTCGCGGATGAGTTGGGCGTAATATTCAACGTAATCCACGCCGGTAAATTCCAGTTTCTGCACGCCGAACACTTCGCGGTATCTTTCGAGACTTAAAACGTCGGAATAGGGGTTGATACCCGCTTCATCAATCAGTTCATAGGTCGCCAAATGGTTGCCCACTTCGTCGGAGGGGTAGCTGAGCATCAGCACGATTTTTTTGGCGCCTTTGGCGATGCCTTTGAGGCAAATAGCAAAACGGTTACGGGACAGGATGGGGAAGATGACACCGATAGTGCCGCCGCCCAATTTTTCACGCACGTCAGCGGCGATGGCATCCACCGATGCGTAGTTGCCTTGTGCTCTGGCGACGATGGATTCGGTCAAGGAGATGACGTCACGGTCGCGCAACTCGAAGCCCTCGCATTTTGCGGCTTCCAACACGCTGTCGGTCACGATAGCGGCGAGGTTGTCACCTTTACGAATGATGGGGCAACGGATGCCGCGGGAGATAGTACCCACTCTGCGTTCTTTTTGTTCCATAAACCATTTTCCCTTCTGTGTCAGCCGAAACGGCTTTTTTAACTTAATTATTTTACTGTATTTTTTGTCGAAAATCAAGTGTTTATACAAGGTTTTTCAAACAAAGGTGTAGAGAAATACCGCTCAGCGGTATCCGGCAACACGGTCACCACCCGTTTGCCTTTTCCGAGTTTTTTTGCGAGACGAATAGCGGCGGCAACATTGGTGCCGCTGCTGATGCCGCAAAGGATACCCTCCTTTGCCGCCAAATCGCGGGAAGTTTGCAGTGCTTCCTCGTCTTTGACGATACAAACATCGTCGAAAATATTGCAATCGAGTATGGCGGGAATGATGCCGTCACCGATACCCATTTGCAGGTGCGTACCAATCGAACCGCCGGACAAAATCGCGGCGTTTTCAGGTTCTACTGCCCAGATGGTCATGTGCGGGTTTTTCTCTTTGAGCGTACTGCCGATACCGGTGATGGTACCGCCCGTACCGATACCCGAACAGAAACCGTCAATCGGACCGTCCACTTGGTTCAAGATTTCCACGCCGGTTTGACGGCGTTGGATATCCACGTTGGCGGGATTTTCGAATTGCTGTGGCACGAACACCCGTGGGTCTTCCCGTTGCATTTGGAGAGCCAGTTCCAGACATTGCTCAATGCACGCGCCGATATCCCCCGCATCGTGCACCAAACGGACTTCGGCACCGTATTGGTTGACCAGTTTACGGCGTTCTTCGCTCACTGAATCGGGCATGATGATAATGGTTTTATACCCGCGCACTGCACCCACCAGAGCGAGTCCGATACCTTGATTGCCCGAGGTAGGCTCCACGATGATGGTGTCGCTGTTTAAAAGTCCCTTTTGCTCGGCATCGCAAATCATATTGAAAGCGGTGCGGGTTTTAATGGAGCCGCCGACGTTGAGCCCCTCGAACTTCACCAGAATTTCCGCGCCGTCGGGGTCGCCCATATGGTTGAGACGGATGATGGGGGTGTTGCCGATGGCGTCCAGTATATTCTCACAAATCATTGGTATCCTCCTTAGGAGAGTGTCTATACAGGATATTATAAAGGAAAATGCGCCGATATGCAAGATATACGTGGGAATAGTCGGAATTTTTCACGGACAGACGTATTGTAGCATAAAAATTTCTTTTCTACAATCCTTTTTGCAAGTTTTTTTATGGAAATTGCAAAAATATATGGGAAAAACAGTGGAAAAGTGAAAAACTATGTGGAAAATGAAACATTTGTGGTTAAAAAAATCTTTTGGAGCGGGCGTAGGGCAATGGAATTGACAAAATGGCGGTTTCATAGTACAATCAAGCAAACGATATGCCCGTATAGTTCAATGGATAGAATAAGGTCCTCCTAAGGGGGTGTTTTAACACACACCTTTGCAAAAAGGCAAATGGTTATCTGTTCAAATCTTATAGTATATGCGCTTGTAGCTCAGCAGGATAGAGCGTCCGCCTCCTAAGCGGAAGGTCGGGGATTCGAATTCCTTCAGGCGCGCCAAAAAGTGCCGAGAAATCAAGGTTTCTCGGCACTTTCACTTTTTATTACTCACTCATTTTCTTGAGTGAGTTTTCTTGTTTTTTTAGTGTAAACCAAGCTCGAACTTTTATCGTTCCCCGACCTTAATCTTGCTAATTGCGATTAGCAGAAATTCGCCGTTTTGCTAATCGCCTGCTAATCAAATTTTTAGTGAAATTCTGCTAATTTGAGCAGGCGTATGTTACATCCATATTTTTTAGTATATCAGCAATTATCTATACTGCAAATATTCAATAAACCGTTTCACCGCAAGTGAAGCGGTTTTCTTATCTCTCAAAGCAAGTCCGATATTGCGATATGCCGGAACGTCAA
>JAZOCQ010000164.1:0-3501 GCA_045596565.1 Acutalibacteraceae bacterium | reverse complement strand
ATTGCGCAATCTGAGCAGACAGCGCTTCTCTCTGTTCGGACAACTCTTTGCGTCCGCCCGATACCGCTTCAATCTCCGCTTCCACAGCCGCCTTTTCGGCATTTTTCTGTTCAATCAGCACAGCAGCAGAAGCAGCGGTTTCTTTGGATTGCACTGCACGTGCATTGAGCGCGTCAATTTCCGCGGTTGCTTCTTTCAAAGCCGCGTCGCCGCTTTGCGCCAATTCACGTAAACGACGCACTTCCGCTTCACAGCGGATACGGTCTTCCTGTGCGGTAATCAATTCACCTTTTGCACCGCTGAGCGCCGCTTCCACTGCGGCAATATCCTGCTGTAAACGAGCATATTCTTGCATAGCGGTTTGCGCTTTTTCGGTAAGAGTTTCCGCCTCTTTTTCAAAGCGTTCGATTTCCGCGCGACGGGACATCAGGCCTGCACCTTTGATGCTGGAACCGCCGGTCAGCGAACCGCCGGCATTGACTACTTGACCATCCAGCGTTACCACACGGAATTTATAGCCGTATTTACGCGCAATCGCGGTTGCATAATCCAAATCCTCCGCAATAACGGTACGACCAAGCAGATTTTCCGCAATGTCGGTATACTGCTTATCAAAAGACACCAAATCCACTGCCAATCCCACAAAACCGGCTTCGGCATCGGGCTTTTCTTGCAAGCGTTTGCCTTTGATATAAGAAAGCGGCAGGAAAGTCACACGTCCACCGTTATTGTCTTTTAAGTAACGAATTGCACGCTTAGCATCTTCATCGCGGTCACACACAATGTTTTGTGCCGCCGCACCCAGAGCGGTTTCCACCGCGAGCGCATACGCCGCTTCCGCGCGAATCAAGCGAGAAACAGGACCGTGGATACCACGTAACTGCCCGTTTTCGGACTGTTTCATCACCGTTTTGACGCTTTGGGCAAAACCGTCCAAATTGCGTTCCAATTCAGCGAGCAAACGCGCACGGCGTTGCTTTTCCTCAGCATCCAGTTTCAGTTTATCCGCTTGTGCTTTGGCAGTTTCCACCTTGCCGATGCGGCTGTCATACCGCATTTGATACCCGTTGACGGTATTTTGCAACGATTCGATATTCTCACAGCAAACTTTCAAATCGTTTTCGCATTGTTTTAATTCTTCGTCGGTTTTGCGGTTTTGCTCAGTACGCAACACCACCGCCGCGGTCACCTGTGACAAACGCAACGTGATTTCAGACAGTGAAGATTCGCCCGTGCTGACTTTTACACGCAAATCCGACAACGCCATAGCAATTTCATTGGCTTTTGCAGACAGCGTTTCCATCTGGCCCGCCGCAGATTCACTGTTGCGGGATAAATTTTCCATTTGCTCGGAGAGATCGAGTTGCTGTTGCTTGGCGTTTTCAATCGCCGTCTGTTTCTCGACAATATCAGCCTCGCGGGCGGCAATATCTTCATCAATGTGACGATTACCGTCATCCGCACTTTGAATTTCTGCTTCCATGCGGGCGATGTTTTCGGTGTTATGTGCAATGTCGTTGTGCAAAACAGCCACACTGCTGTCATGCTGTGCCGCCCGCTCTAACAACTCACCCGCCTGACGGCGAATTTCATCCATCTGCACGTTGAGCGCTTGTGCCGTCATATTAATTCGCTCGATTTCCTGGTCGAAATCGTCCTGTAATTCCCCAACCTTTTCATATTGCGTGCGTGCCAGTTCCAGCTTGGCATCCAGTTCACGCAACACACCGCGGGATTCGTTCATGGTACGCAACCACAAACCGATTTCCAGTTCTTTTTTCTCGCCCGCAAAAGTCAGGAATTTCTTGGCTTTTTCACATTGTTGAGCAAGCGGGCCGACGCGGCTCTCCAGTTCCTGCAAAATATCGCGCAAGCGCACCAAGTTATCCTCCGCCGCCTGCAAACGGCGCTCTGCTTCGTTTTTATGGTGACGGTATTTCGCAATACCCGCGGCTTCCTCGAAAATTTCACGGCGGTCATGCGATTTGGACGAAACGATGTCGTCAATACGTCCCTGACCGATGATAGAATAACCGTCTCTGCCCAAACCCGTATCCATAAACAGCATTTGAATATCTTTCAAACGCACTGCGGCGTTATTGAGCATATATTCGCTCGCACCCGACCGATAACAACGGCGGGTCACCTTGACGTCATCCGCATCAAAGTCGAGCGCTCTGTCTTCATTACTGATAATCAGCGAAACCTCGGCGTATCCCATCGGTTTACGCACGGTAGTGCCGTTAAAAATAACGTCTTCCATTTTGGTGCTGCGCAAGCTTTTGCTGGACTGCTCGCCAAGCACCCAACGGATAGCGTCACTGATATTGGATTTGCCGCTGCCGTTCGGGCCGACGACTGCCGTAATACCGTCACTGAAGTTTAAAACGGTTTTATCCGGAAACGATTTAAAACCGTGTATTTCCAACGCTTTGAGTATCAATCTATCTCACCTCTTTAAAACTCTCAATACCCCATCAGCCGCAACGCTTCTTTTGCAGCCAGTTGCTCTGCTTCCTTTTTACTTCTTGCTTTACCGGTGCCGATGCTGTTGGAATTGAGATACACCTGCACCGTAAATTGTTTGCAATGGTCGGGACCCGACGCACCCGTCAGGACATATTCCAGCTTTTCGCCGGGATTTTGCTGGATTATCTCCTGGAGGGTAGTCTTGTAATCTTTAAATTGTCTGCGGCGCTGGTTTTGTGCTTCCGCCACAATAAAACGCAACACAAAAGCCGTAGCGGGTTGTAAACCGCCATCCAGATAAATAGCGGCAACAATCGCTTCAAACGCATCCGCGAGAATGGACGGACGTCCTGCGCCGCCCGACAGTCTTTCACCTTTTCCCAGTCGCAGGAATTCACCCACCTGCAACTGTTGGGAATACGCATACAGCGCTTTTTCGCACACCACCGCCGCACGCAATTTGGTCAATTCACCTTCTGCGCTACCGTCTTTGTGAAACAACTCATTTGCCGTGATAAATCCCAGCACCGAATCTCCCAAAAACTCCAGACGTTCGTTACTGGGCAACCCCCTGTCCCCTTCGTTTGCATACGAAGAATGGGTCAGGGCGTTTTCCAAAAGGGATACGTTTTTAAAAGTGTATCCAATGTTATGCATCAAGGGTTGCAAATCCTGTTGCATCCCGCTCACTCCTTATTCTCTGTGCTGACCGCTTCGGTGATTGCTTCAATCACGCCCGATTGCGCAAACAAAGCGGCTTGCCGAATCGCACTGCAAAATGCTTTCGCATCCGAATTGCCGTGTGCCTTAATTACAGGTTTCGCTACGCCGATAATGGGTGCACCACCATGTTCGGAAACGTCCATTTTCTTCTTAAAGGCACCGAGTTGGGGTTTGACCAGCATCGCCGCCAACATGGTGAGTAAATTGCTTTTGAAAACGCGCTTAATATTACGCATCAGTGTCAGGGTCGTACCCTCAATGCATTTGAGCAACACATTACCGGTAAAGCCATCCGACACCACGATATCT
>JAZOCQ010000163.1:0-3908 GCA_045596565.1 Acutalibacteraceae bacterium | reverse complement strand
CTAACTGATTTCGAGTCAGCCCCGTTATGACCACTTCGATACGTCTCCGTATATGTTAACTCGCATAAGCGAGATTAACGCAAATATTCAGTTGTATTAGAATTCTCGTTAGAACTCTGCGTGATGCGGTGATAGGCAGATGCCCGAAAACCGCACGGTTAAAGGCTTTTGGGAAGATTGGCTTCCGTTTGGCGAAGAAGATTTCGAGTGCTGCACCTTCGACCACTCGGACAACTCTCCATATACGTGAAATTTGAACTGCCATTCATTATAACCTCTGGGGGAAGGATTGTCAATGCTTTTTTGATAGCGGTGTGTCTTTTGCGATTTTCTGAAGAGGTTTATCCATGTCGTGGATAGGCGTGTTTTTTGTGCAAAAAGTATATAAATTTTTAAAATAACAACTTTTTATTTAAAAAATTGTTAAATATGCCTAAAAAAATAGGTTGCAAAGCGCGCTAATATAAGCTATACTGTAATAGAACCTGAATGGAGGGATTTTTATGACAAAAAAAGATTTGCGGGAAGCGTTGCAGACAAAATTGTTGCACAACTTCTCGGTACAACCCGAAAATGCCACCAACGAGCATTTTTACAACGCGCTCGTTTTGGTTTTGCGGGATACTATGCGGGAAAGCCGCGTGGGATATATTTCCAAAGCGCACAAGCAGGATGCAAAACAGGTGTATTACCTGTGCATGGAGTTTTTGATGGGTCGTTCCCTCAAAAACACCTTATATAACCTTAACCTCACCGATGATGCGGCTGCTGTGTTGCGGGAATATGGCGTGAAACTGGACGCTTTGTTCGAATTAGAGCCGGATGCGGGTCTGGGTAACGGCGGTCTGGGTCGTTTGGCGGCGTGCTTCCTCGATGGTCTTGCGACCAACGCGATGCCCGCTATCGGCTATTCTCTTTTGTATGAATACGGCATTTTCCGTCAGAAATTGGTAGATGGTTGGCAGACCGAAATGCCCGATTTCTGGTTGCCGGGTGGCGAAAGCTGGTTATTGCCGCGCCCCGAACTTGCCAAAGAGGTGCGTTTTGATGGCAATATCCGTGAATGGTGGGATAATGATTTCCATCATATTGAGCATGAAAATGCCACCGTCGTGATTGCGCAACCGTACGATTTAATGGTTGCGGGCAAAGACGGTAAGGCCATTTCTACCTTGCGTTTGTGGCGTTCTACCGCGCCCGGCATGGATATGTCCTTGTTTAATCAGGGCGAATATATGCGTGCAATGGAGCAAAAGGCAATGGCGGAAGTTATCACGCAGGTACTGTACCCCGCTGATAATCACCGTGAGGGCAAATCGTTGCGTTTGTCGCAACAGTATTTTCTCGTTTCCGCTTCCATTCAGGACATCGTGCGCCGGCATTTGGAACAGTACGGTACAATGGATAACCTGCCCGAAATGGCGGCTATTCACATCAACGATACCCATCCTACTCTTGCTATTCCCGAACTGATGCGTATCTTGCTTGATGAGTGCGGATATAGTTGGGATGCTGCTTATGCCATTATCGAAAAGACTTTTGCTTACACCAACCATACGGTTATGGCAGAAGCGCTCGAATGCTGGCCGGAGGATTTGTTTAGCAGCAGATTGCCGCGTATCTATCAAATCGTGCGGGAAATCAACGACCGTTACAGCGCCAAAATGATGGAGAAAACCGGCGGTAATACCGATATGGTGAGCCGTATGGCAATTATCAGCTACGGTCAGGTGAAAATGGCAAATCTGTGTGTTGCCGTGTGCCATTCGGTCAACGGCGTTTCTAAATTGCATAGTGAAATCGTCAAGGAAACGGTGTTCCCCGAAACCTATGCGGTGTCTCCTGAAAAGTTCAAGAATGTTACCAACGGCATCGCGCACCGCCGTTGGCTGTGTCAAGCAAACCCCAAACTCACTGCGTATATCACCGATAAAATCGGTAACGGCTTTGTATACGATGCTGCTGAGTTGCAAAAGTTAGAGGCGTTTGCAGACGATAAGACGGCGCTTGCCGATTTTATGGCGATTAAAAAGTATAATAAAGAGCGTTTGGCGAAATATATCAAAGAAAACAACGGCATCACGGTTGACCCTGATTCGTTGTTTGACGTGCAGGTCAAACGTTTGCATGAGTACAAACGCCAGCACTTGAATGCGTTGCACATTTTGCATACCTATCTTACTTTAAAAGAAAATCCCAATATGCCGTTCACCCCGCGCACTTATATTTTCGGCGCGAAATCGGCACCCGGCTATTATCTTGCCAAGGAGATTATCCGCTTTATCTGTCAGCTTTCCAAACAGATTGAAAACGACCCTGCTGTACGGGATAAACTGAAAGTGGTGTATCTGGAAGATTACCGCGTCACCTTGGCGGAATTGCTGATGCCCGCCGCGGATATCAGTGAACAGATTTCGCTTGCCGGCACCGAGGCTTCGGGCACCGGTAATATGAAACTGATGATGAACGGTGCGGTTACGTTGGGTACGCTGGACGGCGCGAATGTGGAAATTCACGAGGCTGTCGGAGATGAAAATATTTTCCTGTTTGGTATGCGCACCCCCGAGGTAGAAGCACGCAAAACCAACTACGACCCGCACCAAATCTATATGCAAGACCCCGCTATCCACCGTGCGATTGATTGTATGTATCAAGGCTTCGGCGGCAGACAGTATGCAGAGGTTGCGGGTTCTCTGACCGGCAAAGACCCGTATATGGTTTTGGCGGACTTTGAGGATTATTGCCGTGCACAGGCATTGTCTGCATCGGTGTACGCCGACAAAGAAAAATGGGCGCGTATGGCGTTGCTTAACACCGCTCGCAGTGGTATTTTTGCATCCGACCGTTCTATTCGCGATTATGCAGAGCGTATTTGGAACACCAAACCCATGAAACTGTAAAAATGGTTAAAGTTAACCCCCTATGTTCAACATAGGGGGTTAGTTTATATTTCACCGTTTTGACGCAGTTGCCATATTTTCAATACGGCGATTTGAGTTTTGGCATCAGGGATAGTATCGTCCATCACCATACGCACTGCGTCAGTAAGCGGGATTTTCTCGATTACTAAAAATTCATCTTCATCGGGATTGGTTTGCCCTTGGGTTAAATCGGTGGCAAGATACAGATAAATCACTTCGTCTATATAACCGGGAGTGGGGTATACGCGTCCGAGCGAGCGAAAGTGCTTGGCGGTGCATCCCGTTTCCTCTTTTAATTCCCGTTTACCTGTATTAAGCGGTGCTTCACCGGGGTCGCGTTTGCCGGCGGGCAGTTCTAACAGTTCTTCACTGTACGGATATCTGAATTGTCGCACAAACAACAGGCAATCATCCTCTGTTAAAGCGGCGACACACACACCGCCGGGGTGTTCAACCACCTCGCGGTCGGCAATGTTGCCGTTGGGCAACTCTGCTTTATCCACGCGCAGGTTGATAATACGCCCCTTAAAAATATACGAACAGGACACGGTTTTTTCGGTGAGTTTCATATGACATTTCCTTTCCTTGCGACACATATAGTGTATGACGAGGGGTGAGCCGGATGAATGAACTGATTAAATCCGAACCTGCCACGGCAAAAGCGGTGTGCCGTATGTGTCATCAGTTGATGGCACGGTATTCATTTTTGTGTGGTGTACCGCTCGGGCGTAGCCTGTGTGGACGGGATATTGATGGATTGATGCTGTATTGCCCGGGCAAAAGGCACAACGGCAGGGTGTTGTTTACTGCCGCATTTCACGGACAGGAATGGATAACGACGCTGATATTGTTGCGCTTTTGCGAGGAACTGTGCTTTTGTCTGGAAAACGGGTTATCGATGGTGGGTGTAGATGTACGGCGTGCGTTATCGGGACGGACCTTGCTGTTTATTCCGCAGGTGAATCCCGACGGCGTGGAAATCGCTCT
>JAZOCQ010000162.1:0-5555 GCA_045596565.1 Acutalibacteraceae bacterium | reverse complement strand
CTCCACGAAAAAAGCCGCCCGTCGGGCGGCTTTCCTCATAACCAAAAACTTATTTCGCAACAGCGTCTTTGAACGCCTTGCCAGCCTTGAAAACAGGCTGCTTGGAAGCAGGGATGGGCATTTCAGCGCCGGTCTGCGGGTTGCGGCCCATACGAGCGGCACGCTCACGAACTTCAAAAGTGCCAAAGCCAACCAACTGAACTTTGTCACCAGCGGCAACAGCTTCTTCGACTGCAGCCAATACAGCAGCAACAGCCTTCTCGGCATCTTTCTTGGACAGTGCAGCTTTTTCAGCAACTGCCGCTACGAGTTCTACCTTGTTCATACAAAACATCCTCCTTTTTTAAAAACGACAGCCACAGAGGGCATCGTTCTTTACAATATATCAAATGCGGGCGGTTATATCCCACAGCATTTGCCATTCATCTGCCGAAACATTGGCGATATCTTTGCCTTTATCGACAAGTTGTTTTTCCATAGTGGAAAAACGTTCTATAAACGTATGAATCTGCGTGGAAAGTGCTTCTTCGGGGTCAACATGCACCCTCTTCGCTAACGAAGATATCGCAAACAACGCTTTGCCTACCTGTTCGTCACATTGCTTACCATCTAAAATAGCCGTTTTCAGTGCTGTAACCTGTTGCTCTAACTGTTCTATTGCCGTTAAATCATCTAACGCCGTTTCAAAACCAACACGTTTGGCTCTTCCCAAAACTTTTCCGGCACGCATCAATGCAGGTAAAGAATGCGGCACACTTTCCAGCAACTGCGTCTGGGTTTTGCCATTCTCACTCTGTCTTTTTACAGCATCCCAATTTTTCAGCGCCTGTCCCGCATCGGTTGCTTTCACATCACCGAATACGTGCGGGTGACGAGTAACCAGCTTCTTGCACAACGTGTCTACCACCACGTCAAAATCAAAGCCGCCGGTTTCTTTCTCAATTTGTGCGTGAAAAACGACCTGCAATAACACATCTCCGAGTTCTTCTTGCAAGCCGTCGATATCGCCCCGTTCAATCGCCTCTAACGCTTCGTGGGTTTCCTCTAAAAGATTGCCTTTCAGCGAATCATGCGTTTGCTCGCGGTCCCATGGGCATCCGTCCTTGGAACGCAACAATCGCATAATTTCAAGCAAATCGTATATATCATAATGGGTTTTCACTGCAAAAGAAACCGCCATAACCACACACTCCATCGGTAACTGCACGAGACAAACCTATTATGAGATAATCATACAGCATAAAATACCATATTGCAAGCGTTTTTTGTAAATTCAATCAAAAATTATTGCCCCGATGCACTTTTTTTATATATTTTTAAAGTTTTTTACCACATTTTTGACAAAAGGAAGCCTCTTGCGGATTTGCATTCCCGCAATCATCACACTTTTTTAGGTGGCGCAACTCTTCTATCTGTTGACGTACCTGTGACGCCTTTTCTTCCAAAGTTTGCACCTGTTCGAAAAGAACAGCGAGAGCTTCCTCGACCGGTTCACCGTTTTGACGTGTGTTGTATACCACTTTACCGATTTCGCAGAACTGCGCTTCTAAATCTCGTTCAATCTGGGTGCTTTCCAATTTCAATTTCCCCAAATTGACAAACTCGCCGGTTTTTTGACCAACAGTATCGACCAACTCTCTGGCTTTGCAAACAACTTCTTCCATAACGGTCATGTCGCTCACTCCTTTCCAACTTACTGTCAGTATACACTAAACCACTTGAAAAAGCAAGCAAATCACCCAATTGGTATAGTTTTCATCCTAAAAATTCATGCAGCATACTTTCTTGTGGCAGCAATTCAGCAGGAATAGATGGAAATACCGAAAATCGTTCCTGTAGCCGCCGTGCCACGGCGATATACGGATCGCTGTGCGGCACGTTTGCCAGACGTTCCAAAAGCGGTTGTTTGAGCATACACGACTCATACGCAAATGTTGTATCAATCACAAAATGGGCTGAATCAACATACGGAAAAACATACAATTCCTCGCCACGCACCACCTGCGGCCACATATCCATCGTATTAGAAAAAGGGCTCGCACGGAACTGGTCATCCCGCAAAATACGACGAGATAACCGTATATCACGGCGAGATAGCCATAAAGTATCCTGCCATGCAAAGCGCGTAAGTGTGTTAATGAACAACCGAATAGTGCCCGCTTCCGGCACCGCCGTCTGTAAACGAGGGTGAAACGCATGTATTCCCTCAAAAATTACTGCTGCATCCTCTTGCAATTCCAAGGTGATAGTTTCTGCTTTGGGGGCGTGATTTTGAAAATCAAAAATCGGCAGTTGTGTTCTCCCCTGCTCTATAATCTCATGCATGCAAGTGAACAAACGTTGCACGTCCAGAGCCTCGATTGTTTCATAATCAAACTTACCGGAAGGTAAAAGAGGCGCTTTCCCTTTGCCTAAATAAAAATTATCCAAAGACACCACGTGCGCAATCGTACCGCAAGCCGCCAATTCCTGTTGCAACAAAGTTGCAGTCGTGGTTTTCCCTGCGGAAGACGGACCGCACAACATCACAATGCGTCGCTTTTGCGGAATGTCATGGATGCTTTTTGCAACCGATACAATCGCCTCGCGATAACGTAATTCCTCTTTTAAAACAAGTTCGTGCGGTGCATTGCGTGCAAGCTCACACACGGCTTCCACATCTAATCGTCTGGTTTCAAGAGAATTGTTCATAGAATGTAACCACTTGTTCCTTCCTGTCCAGCATTTGGTCAAAGCGCGCTATATACTCATACGGGAATTTAAAGTTAAATATACGAGAAAGTTGGTCGCTGTCCGGTTCTTTCAGCTTTGTAACCGCACCTGCACCACAGCCCAAAATGGTATGCGTTTCGTCCATAATATAAACGTTATATAATCCTTCTTTGCCGGGCTTTGCCCATCCGGTGTTTTCCTGATTGCTGACAGCGCGGCTTTGCCGATACAGATAATACGGCAAATAGCCTTCCTCGGTCAGTCGCTCATTACCAATTGCTATCATCTGTGCCGCCGCCACAGAAGGCTCATACTCTGCACGATGTTGCAACACCAAATTACAAGCACGCTTTAAACACAGAGTATGTACGGTAACGCTTTCCGGACACAAAGATACAATTTTATTGAGAGTTTTCGCAAACCCATCAGGCGTATCCCCGGGCAAGCCCGCAATCAAATCTGTGTTGATATTATCAAATCCGCATTGTCGCGCCAATGCATACGCGTCATAAAAATCCTCGGCGGTATGCCGTCTGCCGATATTTTGCAGAACGGCATTTTGCAATGTCTGCGGGTTGATACTGATGCGGTCAATACCCGCTGCTTTGATAGCATTTAATTTTTCAACAGTTACCGTATCCGGCCGTCCCGCTTCCACGGTATACTCTCTCAAATGAGATAAATCAAAATGTTGTGCAATAACAGCAAATAAACGTGCTAACTGCTCCGCGGAAAGAGTTGTAGGCGTGCCGCCGCCGAAATAAATCGTTTCCAACCGTAGCCCTAATTTTCGGGTCATATCACCCGTATAGGCGAGTTCCTGTTCCAATTTTTGGACATAAGCAGGTATCAATTTTGCCGCCTGCGTCACCGTCTGTGACACAAACGAACAATAATCACACCGTGTGGGACAAAAAGGAATGGAAACGTATAAACCACAAGAATTACGCTTAGATAGTGACAAAATTTTGTTTTCTGACTCTAATACACGGCTCATCAACTCGATTTTCAGCTCGTTGACCAAAAATGCCTCTCGAAAGCGGTTAAGTGCAGCCTCTTTCCCATGTTTCGCCGTCAAACGGCGCAACAACTTCACAGGTCGTACACCGGTCACCAAGCCCCAATCTTGTGTCAAGCCCAACATTTCGGACAACAAACCGTATAAAAGAGTTGTCATTTGCAGTTCGCAAGTATCCCGATATGACTCCACCCTATTATCTATAGTGCAGCAACGCGTTTGGTCCGTTTCTTCAAAGCGCAAACGAACCATTAGGGTAGTTTCTTGTATGTTTTTTTGCATAATAGCCGTGACGACAATGCCCTGCATACTGCCGTCATCCGCCATATCATACAAGGTTATAATCTTCTCTTGCGGTAAAAACAGTCGGCAAACGTTCTGCATTTCAAAATGAAAATCATTGCCGTTTAAAATCAGATACATACTCGATTACTCCCAAAACAAATACGGATTTTGACGGCGTTCTGTTTCCAAAGAAGTGGCACAACCGTGTCCCGACAAAACGATATACTCACCGTCTAAATCCGCCAAACGACGTAACGAGGTTTGCATAACCGACGGATTTCCCGTTGGAAAATCCACCCGCCCCATTGACCCTGCAAACAACGTATCCCCGCTGAACAAATACTCACCCACGACATAACAACAACTGCCCGCCGTGTGCCCGGGGGTGTGTAACACTTGTACCGTGTTCCCGCCAAAAACAAACGTGTCAAGGTCATCATAGACGCAATCCGCAACCACGGTTATTGACTGTCCCGTAAACAGCAAACTCAAATTTTTCCTCGGGTCGTTTAACAAATCCTGTTCCGCGCGGCAAGCGACAACCGGACACTTAAACTGCTGTTTCAACGCTTCCACAGCAGCGATATGGTCGTAATGACCATGTGTCAACCAAATTGCCTTTACAGATAGTTTTTGCGCTTCAACATATGCGGCAATATAAGCGGCATCTGCTCCGGGGTCTATGATGGCGGCACTGCCATCATCCGTCCGCAATACATAGCAATTCGTTTGCAGTTCTCCGACCGACAGGGTGTTTACTTGCATGGCGTACCGCCTTTTTTCCACATGTCGGTATCCATTAAAATGGTAACCGGTCCGTCATTCACCAGAGAAACCTGCATATCTGCACCAAATTCGCCCGTTTGTACAGGTACTTGATATCCGTGCAAAGCTTCACAAAAATATTCAAACAACGGTTTTGCAACCGCATACGGGGCCGCCCCGAAAAAATCGGGACGTCTGCCGCGGGAGATATCGGCGCAAAGGGTAAACTGCGATACAGCCAGCACACTGCCACCTATATCTAAGAGCGAACGGTTCATTTTATCATTTTCATCACAGAACACTCGCATTTCTACTACCTTTTTGGCGAGCAAATCTGCTTCTTCTTTCGTATCTTCAGGGGTAATGCCGACCAACAATAAAATGCCGTCGCCAATCTCCCCTACTATTCTGTCATCTACACGCACATTAGCGGAGGTAACACGTTGATATACAGCCTTCATTGCAAACTCCTTTTATGAAATCGCGCGTTCCACACGCTCTACGCCGGAAATTTGTTTTAAACGTCCGGTGACATATTGTAAATGTTCCAAGCTGTTAACCCCTAACGTGACGTACACGACCGCCTCATCAGCATGTGGGTCACGTGCATGGAGCGCATGAATCATCACACGCATTTGAGACAGCATAGTGGTAATATCCGCAAGCAAGCCCTGTCTGTTCACGGCATGGATTTGCAAAGACGCCTTGAAATCACCGTCAATAGAGGTTTCCCAATGCGCCTGCACCCAGCGTTCCGGTTCTTCTGCAGTTGTGG
>JAZOCQ010000161.1:0-4422 GCA_045596565.1 Acutalibacteraceae bacterium | reverse complement strand
CGGGCATCAAACCGGGATGCTCAGCGGTTTCGCCGCCGATAAGTGCACAACCTGCTTGCACACAGCCTTCTGCCACACCGCCGACAATATCGGCGATTTTTTCGGGATAGTTTTTACCGCAAGCGATATAGTCGAGGAAGAACAGTGGCTTTGCA
Organism: Acutalibacteraceae bacterium; assembly: GCA_045596565.1. Taxonomy (GTDB): domain Bacteria; phylum Bacillota; class Clostridia; order Oscillospirales; family Acutalibacteraceae; genus URNF01. The sequence continues at coordinate 4,267 of JAZOCQ010000161.1, read as the reverse complement.
CCACAGCAAATGATGTCGTTTGCACACATGGCAACACAGTCGATACCGATGGTGTCGTGCTTGTCCAGCAGCATAGCGAGTTTAATCTTGGTGCCGACACCATCGGTGCCGGAAACCAAAACGGGTTGGGTGATACCGGTCAGGTCAAGGCCGAAACAACCGCCGAAACCACCGACGTCATCAAGACAGCCGGCGTTTTTAGTGCGGTTAATGTGTTGTTTCATCAGCTCTACCGAGCGATAGCCTGCGGTAATATCCACGCCGGCAGCGGCGTAGCTTGCGGATTGAGAGTTTTTCATAGTAAGTCGTTCCTTTCGTTACACGGTTATTCTTTGCCGTTCCAGCAATAAGTGCACAGTTTGCACGGTTCTATACCGATGGCTTCGATGACGCCGTCGAGCGATTGGAATTCCAAAGAAGCAAAATGGAATTTATTACAGATGGCTTTGCGCAAATTCTTGCCACGCTCGGTTGTGCCGTCGCTGTATTCGTCGATGTGTTTTAATCCCTCTTCGCCCTCCAAATCCACGATGACACGGCGTGCGATTAGCTCCATATCGTCAGTAGCACGGGAGAAGTTGAGGTATTTACAACCGTACATAATAGGCGGGCAGGCAGAACGCATATGCACAGCCTTAGCACCGCTTTCATATAAGAAATCCACCGTTTTTTTGAGTTGCGTGCCGCGCACGATGGAATCGTCCACGAACAGCAGTTTTTTATCTTCGATGAGTTCCTTGACGGGGATTTGTTTCATTTTTGCCACCCGTTCACGTTCGGCTTGGTGGGTGGGGGTGAAACTGCGTGCCCAAGTGGGGGTGTATTTGATAAATGCACGCGCAAAATGCACACCGCTTTCGTTGGCATATCCGATGGCGTGGGGAACACCGGAATCCGGTACACCGCCGACATAGTCAATGTCGTTGGCATTGTCCAGTGCTTTATCGTTTTTTGCCATAATTTGTCCGTTGCGATAGCGCATCATTTCGACGTTGACGCCCTCGTAACCGGAGGTGGGATAGCCGTAATAACTCCATAAGAAAGAGCAAATACGCATTTCCTTTCCCGCTCCTGCCAACACCGTGCAACTGTCAGGTGTTAATTCTACGATTTCGCCGGGCCCTAATTCTTTGACAATGGTATAACCGGTTTTTTCGTGCGGGAAGCTCTCGAAAGAAACGCTGTGTCCGTCTTCGTTTTGTCCGATGCTAATCGGCAGACGACCTAGTCGGTCGCGTGCGGCGATGATGTTGCCGCCGTCTTTGAGAATGAGGATAGAGGCAGAGCCCTCGATTTCTTGTTGTGCAAAGCGAATACCTTCCACAAAATCGGTTTTTTGGTCGATGAGTGCCGCAATCAATTCGGTGGAGTTCACTTTGCCGCCGGTCATGGCATCGAAATGTCCGCCGAAGTTGGCGAGATACTTCTCAATCAGGTTTTGTGCGTTGTTGACCATACCGATAACGCAAATAGCATAGGTGCCTAAGTGCGAACGAATGAGCAACGGTTGCGGTTCAAAGTCGCTGATGCAACCAATAGCGGAAGTGCCTTGCATTTCCTCGTAAATATTTTCGAATTTGGTGCGGAACGGGGAATTTTGAATGTTGTGAATATCCCGTTGCAAGCCGATATCTTTATCATAGGCAGCCACGCCCGCACGGCGGGTACCCAGATGCGAATGGTAATCGGTGCCGAAAAACACGTCGCCGATGGCGTCTCGTTTACTGACTACGCCGAAAAAGCCTCCCATAAGCGCCTCCTGATAAATGTTTAATGATTAAAAGAGTTTTCGATTTCTTTGTTTTTCGCCAATACCTTTTCTTTGCCTGCGGCACGGGTTGCATCCAATTTCTGAGCCAAGTCGGCATCTTCTACTGCGAGAATTTGCACGGCAAGCAGAGCCGCATTCACAGCGCCGTCGATAGCAACGGTGGCAACCGGCATACCGGAAGGCATCTGTACGGTGGAAAGCAGCGCATCCATGCCATCAAGGTTGGAAGCGCGCACCGGAATGCCGATGACCGGCAGGGTGGTACGTGCGGCAAGAGCACCTGCAAGATGCGCGGCTTTTCCGGCAGCGGCGATGATAGCACCGAAACCGTTTGCTCTGGCGGCGGCGGCAAAGGTTGCGGCCTCGTCAGGCGTGCGGTGCGCAGAGTACACGTGTACTTCGGTGGGTACACCGAATTCTTTGAGCGTCGTAATGGCTTTTTCCACTACGGGCAGGTCGCTGTCGCTTCCCATGATAACGGCAATTTTCTTCATATTTTTCCTCCAAAAATGTATTGCAAACAATAAAAAAGACAGATTGCCGCCTTTGCGGTAATCTGCCCAGACGGTCGGCATGTTCATATTTCACACTCCACTTGTGTAAACTCACAAATTCCGTCAGTTATGTGAAATATTTATTTTCCTTAATTATTATATTGCTTAGAAAGTATATCAAACTTTCGATTTTTTGTCAATCATTCCAACCGTTTTTTCTCTATAATTTTCTATTTTTCGGGATATGCACAAAAAGTATGAAAAAATGGGTTTTTATTTGTCGAAAAATGACATTTTCCGCATTTTTTGTTATGTTGCGAAAAAATGTGGTTTTTTGCATAAATTTATTTGTGTTTTGTTGTTTTTATCGTTGACAAGGGTTGTCTTTTGTGGTAAAATGCAGTTGCAGTATAGGGTTTTTTAAATGTAATATGGGAAAGGAATGTGAAACACATGCCCAATTTTTATAGTCAAGAATTGCCCAAAAGTGCGAGAATACAGAAGCTTGTAGACCGCCTGTTTGATACCAGACCGGAGGTCAAATCCGACCGTGCGGTTTTGCTCACCGAGAGCTATCGCAAGACCGAAGGCAAGCCGATGATTACGCGTCGCGCGGAGGCTTTTGCGCATATTTTGAAGAATCTGCCGATTGCCATTCGCCCTGACGAATTGGTGGTTGGTTGCGCCACGGTGAATCCCCGTGATTGTCAGGTTTTCCCCGAGTTTTCGTTCTCGTGGTTTGTGTCCGAATTGGACACCATCGCCACCAGAAGTGCTGACCCGTTTTTTGTAGCAGAGGATACCAAAGAAACGTTACGTGAGGTCGCAAAATATTGGGAAGGCAAAACCACCAGTGAATTGGCTTGGTCGTATATGAACGATGGCGCTAAAAAGGCGATTGAGCATAACATTTTCACGGTCGGCAACTATTTCTACAATGGCGTAGGTCACGTTTCAGTGGATTATGCCGAGGTGCTTGCTATCGGCTATGAAGGTATTATGAAGAAAGCGCAAGACGCTTTGGACGCTTTGCGTGAGGGGGACAGCGAGTACGGTCGCCGTGCCGCTTTCTTACGTGCGGTCATCACCTCTTGTGAAGCGGTTTGTGCGTATGCGGAACGGTATGCGCTGCTTGCTTTGGAAATGGCGCAAAAAGAAACCGACCCGCAACGCAAACTGGAACTCGCTTTGATTGCGAGCAACTGTTCTAATGTACCCCGTAAAGGCGCTACCACTTTCCATGAAGCCTGTCAGGCTTTCTGGTTTGTGCAGATGCTCGTACAGATTGAGTCTAATGGCCACTCGATTTCTCCCGGTCGCTTTGACCAGTATATGTATCCTTATTATAAAAAGGACTTGGATGCGGGCAAAATCACCCGTGAATATGCGCAGGAATTGGTTGATTGCGTGTGGGTGAAACTCAACGAACTCAACAAGGTGCGTGATGCGGCGTCTGCGGAAGGCTTTGCCGGTTACAGCATGTTCCAAAACCTGATTGCAGGCGGCCAGACCGCAGAGGGCGTGGATGCCACCAACGATTTGTCCTTTATGTGTATCACGGCTTCTATGCACGTGATGTTACCGCAGCCGTCGTTCTCGGTTCGCGTGTGGAACGGCACACCGCATGAATTTCTCATCCGCGCGGCGGAACTGACCCGCACCGGCATTGGCTTGCCCGCTTACTACAACGACGAAGTGATTGTGCCCGCGCTTGTTAGCCGTGGTTTGACTTTGGCGGATGCACGCGAGTATAACATCATCGGTTGTGTTGAACCGCAAAAAGGCGGCAAGACCGATGGCTGGCATGATGCGGCGTTCTTTAATATGTGCCGTCCGTTGGAGCTGGTGTTCTCCAATGGTATGGACAATGGGGAACAGGTCAGTATAAAGACCGGCACCATTGCCGATTTTGATACGTTTGACAAGTTGTATGATGCGTATAAAGCGCAGATGAACTATATGATTGAGCAGATGGTGAATGCGGATAACAGCATTGACTATG
>JAZOCQ010000160.1:0-3656 GCA_045596565.1 Acutalibacteraceae bacterium | reverse complement strand
GATGCCGACCCCAGACAGATTGAATTTGCACGTCTCGGTATCAACTACACCGTGATGTCCAAACGAAAACTGCGTAAATTAGTAGAAGAAAACTATGTTTCGGGTTGGGATGACCCGCGCATGCCGACCTTGTGCGGTTTGCGCCGTCGTGGTTATACTGCCGCTTCTATCCGCGATTTTTGCGACCGTATCGGCGTTGCAAAAGTACCCAACACTGTCGAAATCGGGCTGTTGGAGCATTGCTTGCGCGAAGACTTGAACGCAAACGCCACGCGCGCTATGGCTGTGTTGCATCCTGTAAAACTCATCATTGAAAACTATCCCGCTGACCAAACCGAAACCTTTGAAGTGGAAAATAATCCCGTTGACCCCGCAAGCGGTACCCACACCGTCACCTTCTCCAAACAACTTTGGATTGAACGGGATGACTTTATGGAAGAACCCGTCAAAGGTTATTTCCGTATGTTCCCCGGCAATGAGGTGCGTTTGAAGTCCGCATACGTCGTGCGTTGTACCGGTTGCCAAAAAGACGAAAACGGCAACGTTATCGCTGTCACTGCTACCTACGACCCCGAAACCAGAGGCGGCAACACCCCTGATGGCAGAAAAGTCAAAGGTACTATTCACTGGGTGGATTCCAAAACCGCTGTCAATGCCGAAGTGCGAATGTATGCTTCGCTGTTTGCGGATGCCGACCCCGATGCAGGCGATAAAAACTTCCTCGATTGCTTAAACCCCGATTCTCTGGAAGTCTTAACCAATTGCAAAGTGGAAACTGCTCTCGCAACCGCCACCGCCCCCGCTTCGTTCCAGTTTATGCGGTTGGGATATTTCTGTGTGGACAACAAAGACAGCACACCCGAACATCTGGTATTTAACCGTTCCGTTTCTTTGAAAGACAGTTTCAAAAGATAACAAAAAACACCTTAAAGCAACGCTTTAAGGTGTTTTTATTTACGTAATTTTCGTAGGAAGTCTATGAAATACGGCGGTAATTCACTTGTGAATTCCATATACGCATTCGTAATCGGATGCACAAAACCAATGGTACGTGCGTGCAAGCATTGCCCTTGCAGTTCCGTATGTTTTTGCGGGCCATAGACAGTATCACCCGCTACAACGTGTCCAATGTATGCCATGTGTACACGAATTTGATGGGTGCGCCCCGTTTCCAAACGACATCGCAAATGCGTATAGGCGGGTGTATTTGCACTACCCGCAAACCGTTCAATCACTTCATAGTGCGTGACAGCAGGTTTAGAGTTGGTGGCAATCACCGTCATTTTCTTGCGGTCTTTGGGGTGTCTGCCGATAGGTGCGTCCACCGTACCGCTATCTTGCTTTACATTGCCGTATACCGCCGTTTCATAAACGCGGGTGAAAGAATGGGCGCTGATTTGTTCGGCAAGCCCTACGTGTGCTATATCATTTTTCGCAACAATCAACAAACCACTGGTATCTTTATCGATACGATGCACAATACCCGGACGCAACACACCATTAATACCGGACAGCGATTCACCACAATGGTATAACAAAGCGTTCACCAGCGTTCCCGTATAGTTGCCGGGTGCAGGATGTACCACCATGCCTTTGGGTTTATTGACAACCAGCAAATCTGCATCCTCATATACAATCGAAAGTGGAATATTTTCTGGTTGCGCCTCATACGCAACAGGTTCCGGTACACAAATTTCCACCGTTTCAAAGGCGCGCAGCCGATAGTTTTTACCCACCACTTTGCCGTTGACGGTTATATTCTCCTCATCCAGCAAATGCTGCACCGCGGAACGAGTCATAGAAAGGGTCGCCGACACATAACGATCGATACGCTCTCCGGCATCCGATTCAGTTGTCAGATGTGTCTGTTTCATCATTGGCTGCACCTTTTTGGGATTTTGTATCTTCATACACAAAGAAGAAAAATATCAGCATAACAATCGCGCCGACAACCAAGCAACAATCGGCAAAGTTAAAGACAGGGAAATCTATCCATTTAAAATAAATATAATCCACAACATATCCGTATACGATGCGGTCAATCAAGTTGCCGATACCGCCCGCCAGCACCAGACAAAAACTAATGTTCAAAAGTGCGTGAGTACGGTATCTGCCGCTCAAAATCAACGCCAGCAAAAACAGCAATACTATTGAAGTGACCACAATAAAAAACCAGCGTTGGTTGGCAAGCATACTGAAAGCGGCGCCTGTATTTTCCACATACACCAATTCAAGCACACCATCAATAAGCACCGTTGCAGGATTACCTTTCAGAAACACAATCGCCAGATATTTAAACCATTGGTCCAAACCCACCAGCAAAGCTGCAGGCAACAACATATACAGACGATATCTCCATGCGCCCGGAAATGTCAAGCTATCCAAAATTTTCTTCATATCATTCCATCCTATCAAAATAAAACGGCGCGGATGCGCCGTTTTATGTACTATCAGAAGAATTTACGCTTGTGCCATTTTTTGTCGGCAACAGCGGTTTTGTCCTCATCATCATCCTCGTCATCAGCCGCCATATTATAATCCAAGCCGAATTTCAGACCCGAAAAGCGCACAGCATCTTGCTCCGGTTCCTGAACAGATGGTGTTTCCTCTGCGGCTACCTCATCTGCCTGTGCGGGTATTTCCGCAACCTCCTCCGTCTCCGGTATGATTTCCTCTTCTGTCGGGACAACCTCCGGCTCGGATTGCACGGTTTCCTCTACCGACATTTCAGGTGTAACCGGCAAGCTCTCTTCCTCAGGTTGTTCCACCACGGGTTCTTTATATTCCGGCAACACATCAATCAGCGAAAGATGCTCACGATACACACCTAAAATCTTAGATTTGAACTCACCGACCAACTTTTTCATACGTTCCAGTTCTTGCAACTGTTCTGCTATCTGTTGTTTTGCAGTTTGCTCCATCTTTTCTGCTTTGATTTTGGCATCATCCAAAATTAAGTTTGCCTTATGGTTTGCTTCCCGCAACACCGTATCACCCAAACGCTGTGCGCTTAACAATGCACTGCGGATGCTATCCTCGTCGTTGCGGTATTCCACCACTTTATTGGCGAGCATCTCCATCTTCTTCTTCAAATCTTCTTTTTCGGCGGTCAATGCTTCTACAGTATCCGCACAAATATCTATAAAATCGTCCACCTCACCGGTTTTATACCCGCCGAGGGTTTTGGTAAAGGTAACATTTCTGATTTCGTCAACCGTATACATGACAAATCTCCTCCAAAAGTAATATTTACAGATATTTTTGTGCCGACAACACCAATCTGTCTTTTTTGGTGCGCGCCGACAATGAAGCTACGCGAAAACGCCCATATCCGCGAATGGAAAGAATATCCCCCTCGACAATGCCTTTAGACACATTCTCACATACTTGATGATTGTAGGAAATCAATCCCGCCTCCACCAAAGCCGCGGCTTTTTCGCGGGATAAACCTGTCAGTGCCTTCACCACATTATCCAAACGAGCGGATGCGACGGTGGTTTGCAATTCTTTAAATCGTCTTTCAAACACCAGCGGTTCATCCAAACCGTTAAAAACCTGTACGCCCTGCGAGCCGACTTTAGTAATTTTCTCCACAATAAACGGCGCGATGTCCACATCCGCAAACACCACCGTTTTATCGGGAAAACACAAAATAT
>JAZOCQ010000159.1:0-17551 GCA_045596565.1 Acutalibacteraceae bacterium | reverse complement strand
CGCGTTTACCAAAGCATCGTATATGACGCCGCAGAACGTTAAAAACGCGTTGGGGCATCTGGCGTATGTGCTGGAAGGCATTAAGGATATTCCGTCTATCCGTCCGATACACGTGCGATTTAAAACGGATGAACAGATACTGGAAGGGGAATACCTGTTTGGTGCTATCAGCAATTCCACTTCGGTGGGCGGTATTTTGACGCTGGACCCCAATGTAGTGGATATGAATGATGGAAAATTTGAACTTTTATTGGTGAAATCCCCCGCCAATATAAACGAACTCAATGAAATTTTGGTGGCATTGACCACGCAGAACTATGATGTTTCCGCTTTATCGTTTTGTACCGCAAATGCGGTGCAGGTATATGCACCCGCAGATATGGATTGGACCTTGGACGGCGAGCGGGCTGAGGGCGGGGAGTCATTCCGCGTGGAAAATTTGCACAGTGCCATACGGCTAATTATGTAAAGACGAATAGGTGAAAAAGTGAAAAGGGTTGTAACAATTCAGGATATTTCTTGCATCGGCAAATGTTCACTGACGGTGGCGTTGCCGATTATATCGGCTTGTGGGTTGGAAACGGCGGTCATTCCGACAGCGGTGCTGTCCACCCATACGGCATTTGAAAATTTTACGTTTCGTGATTTAACGGCGGATATTCCCGCTATCAGCCGCCATTGGCAACAACAACAGATGCAATTTGATACCATCTATACCGGTTATTTGGGTTCCAAAGAGCAAATCGCTATCGTGCGGTCGTTTATCGATACGTTCGGTGGCAAGGATACCTTGGTGCTCATTGACCCCGTTATGGGGGATAACGGTAAATTGTATGCCGGCTTTACTGCGGATTTTGCGGATGAAATGGCGACGTTGTGCGGTGCGGCAGATGTGATTGTTCCCAATTTAACCGAAGCGACCGCATTGCTGGGATTGCCGTATACCGAGCAATATGATGAGGCGTATATACGAGACGTTTTACGTCAATTAACGGCACAGGGATGCTCCAAAGCGGTGCTCACGGGAGTGCGGTTGAAACCCGACACGGTGGGCGTGATGGCGTATGACAGTTCTTCAGATACATATTTTTCGTATGAGCGGGATTGTATTACCAAGAGTTTTCACGGCACGGGGGATGTGTTTGCTTCCACCCTTACCGGTGCACTGACTCGTGGTATGTCGCTCGAACAAGCGTTGCAAACGGCGGTGGATTTCACGGTACTTTCTATTGAGAAAACATTGGAAGATAAAAACGGCGTTTGGTACGGTGTTAATTTTGAGCAAGCATTACCACAGTTAATGTCAATGTTATAAAAAAACAGCTTTTATACCGTGGTATAAAAGCCGTCTATTTATTGCGAAGCAACAAGGTTCCGGGGCCCCGCCCGCATTTTCAAATGCGTTGGCGGGTCGGGTTCTTATTCGATTTCACCTTTATAAAATGCATCTGCAAATGGGATGTTTCGCAGGGTGAATTCTTTACCGTTTAAATATTCCAGCGCTTCGCCGTCGGATTCAAAATCAAATTGCAACCGATAGGAACACAGTTGTTGTTTGGAAAAACCGGTCCCTTTGTTGAGTTGATTGGTGCCGTATTTTCCGTCACCTAACAGCGGATGCCCGATAGAGGCGAGATGGGCGCGAATTTGATGGGTACGACCGGTGAGCAATTCGATTTCGAGCAAGGAAAACCGTTTATTTTCCGCCAGTACGGTATATCGTGTTGCAATTTGGCGGGTATGCGTGTTTGCACGTGCGGATATGTAGACGCGGTTTTGTTGCTCATTCTTTTCGAGAAACCCTTCCAGCGTATCTTGTTTTTTGGCAAAGGTGCCGTGTACGATGCATAAATAGTATTTATGTAATTCCCGCCGCCGCATTTTTTCGTTTAAAATACGTAGCGCGGTGGCGTTTTTTGCAGAAATCACAATGCCGCTGGTATTGCGGTCGATGCGGTTGACCAGCGCGGGTGTAAAGCTGTTTTCCTTTGCGGGATCGTATTCGCCTTTTTCGAACAAATACCGCTGAATACGGAGAATGAGCGTGTCACGATATTCGGTTTCGTCGGGATGTACGAGCAGTCCCGCCGGTTTATTTGCCAGCAAAATATTTTCGTCTTCGTAAACGATGTCCAGAGCTTTACCCGCGGTCATAAAATCGGGTGCGGGTGAGCCTTCTTCCAGTACGTCGTCTTTGAGGTACAACGCAATGACGTCCCCCTCTTTAACGCGGGTGGAAATTTCACAGCGTTTACCGTTTAATTTGATGTTTTTGGTGCGGATGCCCTTGTATAACAGAGAGGTGGGCAAGGCGCGAAATGTTTTGGTCAGTAACTTGTCGATGCGTTGACCGGCGTCGTTGGCATTTACCGTAATGCTTTTCAATGCGGATACCTCTTTTTGACTTTTTTCAAAGTATAGCACATATATGTAAAAAATACAAAGTTTTTTTATATCAAAGGATGAGAACTCATGGCGGAAAATGTAAAACCAAAAGCGGAAAAGAAAAAACCGGGCGGTGTGCACAGTGGACATCGAGGGCGTGTTAAAGAACGCTTTTTGAAAGAAGGACTTGACAGCTTTGAGCAGCATCAGGTGCTGGAATTGTTGCTCTTTTTCGGTATTCCGATGAAAGATACCAATGAGATGGCACACGCACTGCTGGATACGTTTGGTAGTTTATATAAAGTGATGGAAGCTTCTTTTGAGGACATTCGCCGTATCCCCGGTATGACCGATAACGCCGCCGTGCTGATTACTTTATCTTGCCAGCTGGCGCGCAGATACTGGACCGACCGCTGTGAAATGGGCGTGGTGATTACGTGCAGTAAAGATGTCGGCGATTTTATGAAATATCGTTTTATCGGTGAAAAAGTGGAATCGTTGTATTTGCTGTCACTGGATAATCGCAGTAAGGTGCTCAACTGTTCTTGCATTACGCGTGGCGACGTCAATTTTGCGGATGCCAGCCCGCGTAAGATTTTACAGCAAGCGTTACGCGACAACGCCACCCAAGCGATATTGGTACACAACCATCCTAACGGACACGCGTATCCGTCTTCGGCAGATATCGAAACCACCGAGGAATTGGCGCGCGCGTTGTTGCTTGCTGACGTGCGGTTGCTCGACCACATTATTGTATCAGAAGATGATTTTATTTCCATGTCGGACACCCGCGCGTTGCATTCTATATTCAAATCCACGTACAGTGGTCTATAATCCATTCATCTGCATAGTTACACATCCTTTTTCACACACTAGTGAAAAAGGATGTGTTTTTTATGGATTCTATTTGGCAACAAACTGCCTCATTGCCGTTTCGTCCTGCATTGCGAGGGGATATCCGCACGAAAGTGGCTATTATCGGTGGGGGTATGACCGGTATTTTACTTGCTGATAAATTGAAAAACGAGGGAAAAGATTGTGTGGTGTTGGAAGCGAGAACGGTGGGCGGCGGGCAGACCGCCGGCACCACCGCTAAAATTACTGCACAGCACGGACGACTATACAGTCAACTGTTACGGCGATACGGCACGGAAAAGACCAAACTGTATGCGAGCGGACATATGCAGGCAATCGAAGCGTATAGGTCGATGATAGAAAAACGGAAACTGGATTGCGATTTTAAGACCTGTCGTTCTTATTTGTATACGACACACAACCCTGCCGCGGCGCAGGCAGAGGCAAAGGCGCAAGCGGCGGCGGGGTTGCCTGTTTCTTTTACTGATAACGTGCCGTTACCTTTTCATACGGCGGGCGCGGCGTGTATGGAAAATCAGGCACTGTTCCATCCACTGTTGTTTTTGCGAGCGGTGAGTGCGGAGATGACGGTGTATGAGCATACACCGGTGCGCCGCGTGGAAGCCAAGCGGGTTATCACCGATAAAGGCACGGTCACCGCGGATTTTATTGTGTTTGCCTGTCATTTTCCGTTTGTTAATTTTCCCGCACAGTATTTTATGCGCATGCATCAGCAACGCAGTGCGGTATTGGCGGTATCCGATACGCCGCCGCTCAAAGATATGTATTATGGATTGGATGTAAACGATGTATCGTTGCGTCCTTTTAGGGATTTGCTGTTGGTGGGCGGTGGCAATGATCGCACCGGTAAAGGAGAGGGCACGCCGTATGCCGCATTAGAGCGTCGTACACGGATGTATTTTCCGCAGGCACAAGTGGTGGCGCGTTGGTCGGCACAGGATTGTATGCCCGCGCGGGATTTTCCGTATATCGGACGGTTTTCCACCAAACGGCTCAATTGGTTTGTCGCTACCGGTTACCGCAAATGGGGGATGACCACTGCAATGGTGGCGGCGGATATACTGTGCGCGATGTTGTGCAACCGTGAACACCCGTTGGAGGACTTGTATGCACCGCATATTTTCTTGCCGCACGAAATGACACAGATTGCAGAAGATGGATGTCGTATCGTTGCGAATTTTGCGGGGTATGCCGTACCGCCCGCAAAAAAAGCACACGAATTGAAAGCGGAAGAGGGAGGCGCTGTCGGGTTTGCTACCGGCGCTTATCGTGACAGTCATAAGAAATTGCACAAAGTGTCGTTGCGCTGTCCGCATTTGGGTTGTAAATTGCATTGGAATGCTGCCGATAAGACGTGGGAATGTCCGTGTCACGGCTCGTGTTTTGACAGACGAGGAAAACGCATAGAAGGGCCTGCACAAAATAACATCAACTTATAACTTTCCCTTTACAAACACAGACAGTGGTGTTAAAATATGGTGATGTATACCCTTTGAAAGGATTGTCTGTTATGTATCGGATAGTAAAGAAAGAGATACTCAATCCAACGGTAGTGTTGATGGATGTTGAAGCACCGGCGGTGGCGCGCAAAGCCAACCCCGGTCAGTTTATCATACTGCGCGTGGATGAAAACGGAGAGCGTATCCCGCTGACCATTGCCGATTATGATCCGGCGGAGGGCACGGTCACCGTTATATTTCAAATTGTCGGCTCTACCACCGAAAAATTGGCGCACCTGCAACAAGGTGATTGCCTGCAGGATTTTGTCGGACCACTTGGTAAGCCCACCGACACAGCGGGCAAGAAAAAGGTCGCGGTGGTAGGTGGCGGCGTGGGTTGTGCGATTGCGTTCCCTGTCGCCAAACGCTTCCACGAACTGGGTACCGAGGTACACACCATTGTCGGTTTCCGCAACAAAGAATTGGTCATTCTGGAAAAAGAATTTGAAGCCGTCAGCGACCGCATGGTATTGATGACCGATGACGGCTCTCACGGTGAAAAAGGTTTGGTTACCGATGCGCTCAAACGTTTGATTGATTGCGGAGAACAATATGATGAAGTTATTACTATCGGTCCGTTAATCATGATGAAATTCGTGTGCGCACTGACTAAGCAATACGGCATTAAAACGGTTGCGAGCATGAACCCCGTTATGATTGACGGCACCGGTATGTGCGGCGGTTGCCGTTTGACGGTGGGCGGCGAAACCAAGTTTGCGTGCGTGGACGGTCCTGAATTTGACGGACATCTGATTGATTTTGATGAAGCGATGGCGCGCGGCAGTATGTACCGCGATTTTGAACGCCATCGCCATGAAGAAACCTGCAACCTTTTCAAAAAGGAGGTGCAGTGATATGGCGAATATGTCGTTAAAGAAAAATGAAATGCCCACCCAAGACCCTGCGGTGCGTCGTTATAATTTCGATGAGGTGACCTATGGGTACACTGCCGAGCAGGCGATTGATGAGGCGAAACGTTGCTTAAACTGCAAAAAACCTCTGTGTGTCAGTGGTTGTCCCGTGCAGATTGATATTCCCGCCTTTATTGCCAAGGTGGCACAGGGGGATTTTGAGGGTGCGTACGGCATTGTTGCACAATCCAGTTCCTTGCCGGCTGTTTGTGGGCGCGTATGTCCGCAGGAAAATCAATGTGAGGGCAAATGCGTGCGCGGTTTGAAAGGTGAGCCGGTCGCTATCGGTAGACTGGAACGCTTTGTCGCAGATTATCATAACGAAAATTGCCATACCGCACCCACCGTACCGCCGTTTAACGGCCATCGCGTCGCAGTAATCGGCTCCGGTCCGTCCGGTTTGGCATGCGCGGGTGATTTGGCACGGCGCGGGTATCGGGTCACGGTTTTTGAAGCGTTACATACCGCGGGCGGCGTGTTGGTATACGGTATTCCTGAATTCCGCTTACCCAAACGCATCGTGCAGATTGAAATTGACGGTTTGAAAATGCTGGGCGTGGAGATTGCCACCAATGTGGTGGTGGGCAAAACCATTTCGGTACAAGAACTCATGGAAGACGAGGGCTTTGAGGCGGTATTTATCGGCACGGGAGCCGGTTTGCCGCGTTTTATGAGTATTCCGGGCGAAAATTTGAAAGGTGTGTATTCCGCTAACGAATTTTTGACCCGCGTGAATTTGATGAAAGCGTATTTACCCGACAGTGATACCCCCATCCAAAAAGCGAAACGCGTGGTGGTTGTGGGCGGCGGTAACGTCGCTATGGACGCGGCGCGCAGTGCCTTGCGTTTGGGAGCGGAAGACGTGTATATCGTATACCGTCGTTCGATGGACGAATTGCCCGCCCGTAAAGAAGAGGTAGAGCATGCTATGGAAGAGGGCGTGCAGTTCCGTTTACTGTCCAACCCTATTGAAGTATTGGGTGATGAAAATGGGTGTGTGCGTGCGCTGCGCTGTGTGGAAATGGAACTTGGCGAGCCGGACGCTTCGGGCAGATGCCGTCCACAAGAAAAACCCGATTCCGTCTTTGAAATTGACTGTGACTGTGTCATTATGTCTATCGGTACTTCTCCCAATCCGCTTATCAAATCTACCACCGACGGTCTTGCCACACAAAAGTGGGGCGGTATTATTGCGGATGAAAACGGCCTGACCTCTTTGGAAGGCGTGTATGCGGGCGGTGATGCAGTGACGGGTGCCGCTACGGTGATTCTGGCAATGGGCGCGGGTAAAACTGCCGCGGCGGCTATTGACCGTTATTTACAGCAAAAATAAAGCGAAAAATCCCCTTGACAAAAAGGGACAACTGGTGTATGATAAATCTCGCGGTTTTTAGAGTCGCAAACGATATGCACCATTAGCTCAGTTGGTAGAGCACCTGACTCTTAATCAGGGTGTCCCGGGTTCGAGCCCCTGATGGTGCACCAGGCCCGTTGGTCAAGTGGTCTAAGACTCCGGCCTCTCACGCCGGCAACACGAGTTCGAATCTCGTACGGGTCACCAAACGACATATTGTTGAACAAAATAGCGTTCCATAAGGGACGCTATTTTGTTTTTGTTGAGTTTCTTTTATAAAGCAAGAGCAGACCGCCCTACATTAATTGTAGAGCGGTCTGCTTTGTTTGTTAAAATGGCATTTCGTTGTCGTCGGTAACTTCGGCATATTTATCTGCCGAGAAGTTCGCATAGCAGCAGGACATTTTGTTTCCGCCTTTTCCGTCGTCGTAATAGATACAGGAAATGGGGATATGTTTTTCAAAAGCATCTTTGACGATTTGTGCCGTCGGGTTCGGGTATTTGTTATCGCCGTATGTGTGCAGTTCGATATTCCTCACTGGAAATGTAATATCCGCCGTTTTTCATTCCACCAACACAATATAAATAGGAGTATTTATACTGTGGCAGATTTTGTATCAAAAATCAAGAAAACTATTAATAAAAAGTGATAGTGCCTTCAATTCGAGTCATTTTTATGAAATTGTATTTTGCGATTGTGCATGTTCCTGTTGTTTCTCCCATATCTCCTAGAGAGAAAGAGATATAGCTTTCATATGCTCCACCAGATAACGTGGAAAGATGCTCATCATAATAGTCTTTTCGATTTGTTATGTTGTATGTCTTGTTTTGGACATCATAGGTTACATCACAATGGCTTTGATTAATAAGGTACTCGCAAGCGATATTGGCAGAACATTTATTTGCATATTCACTTTTAATATTAAAACTACAACGAATCCCGAAAAACTCTGTCGGCTCCCCAAAAGCGTTTAAATTCCAGTCAACCCATTCATAGATTTCAAAATACTTGTCCCAGTTATCAATAGTGATTTTAACTTCGCCACCTGCTTTTTGACAATAAGAACAACTTCCATCAATGTAATTATGGTCCAACACAGAACCAGTAGTGGCACTGCAGGTTTTACAGATTTTGGGTGTTGAGCAAGTTGCATCTTTCCAAGAGTGCTGACCCGTAGCGGCGATTTTCTCTGTGTAGGAGTGACCACAGGAACAAGTAAAGGTCTTAATACCCTCCTTGCTACAAGTGGCAGCGGTGGTTACCTTGGAACTGTAACTGTGGGTATGGGGGGCATCCGTTGCAGGAGGTGTGGTGGTATCTGTTGTGTCGCTGCCCGTTGTGCCCTCGGTCGTTCCCTGTGTACTGTCATCAGTGCCATCCGTGGTGTTGTTGGTGCTTTCTGTTGTGCTCATGGTTTCTCCCGTGCTTTCACCTGTGGGTGTGCTTTTATCATTTCCTCCGCAAGCGGTCAATGCAAAGAGCATAGACAGAGTAAGGAGTAATGCAATGATTTTCTTCATTCTCTCTTTCCTCCTAAATTAAAAAAGGTGTGTAGCCGAAGCCACACACCCGAAAAATGCGACCTCGATTTGCTACCACACAAAATCGAATGCTCCCCATCAAAAAATGGAAAAACTGAAGTCGGCATTTTTACCAATAGTAAAATGCCCACCCCTTGAAAAAAGAGCATGATTCGATTTTTGTGTGGTGTCCTTATTGTACCACAAGGGAAAATGATTGCAATACCTTTTGGGTATTGGTTTTAAAAACCCATTGTGGTACGGATGCTATCGGCAACCGAACCAATCCCCGAGGGGTCAAGCGGTATCTTAATGGAGTCGCTTTTAGAGGGTATTGCCGAATACTAAGCGCAGGCAGAACATCCACATCCAGTATGATGGTATCGGCTTTATCCCTTTGGAAGAACTTGCGAAAAAGGAAACGGCGTGACCGAAGTCACGCCGTCCCTTGAAAACAGTCGTTTTCAAGTATTTTTCAAAATAACTGTTTTACGAAGCCCCGCCATTGCGGGGGTGTCTTTTTTGCTTTTATGAGGCAAATGTAGTGTCTCTGAACACCGCAATTACTTGTTCGTGCAGAGCGACACATTCATAGCGCGTGGATTGTATCAAATAATATTCTTTTTTCTCTTCGGCATCCGACTGGTGTCCCTCGCGCAAATCGAGTACGATATATTCCGCTTGAGCTTCGGTGGAAAGGTCGTATATTTCATCGCGGTTTGCCAGTGCGGATACGAAAAAGCCGTGACTGACAACCGATGCGTCGTCGGGGATACTGCTTAGTGTTTCGGTGATGGTGTTGATTTGTGTTGCTTCCGCTTGACAAAGTTTAATGTAGAATGTGTATGCCGACAAATGGGTTACACTGAGCAGTACGGCGAAACTCAAAGCTGTGGGCAGAATGAAACGACGTAACGATGCACCAAGGTCGCGCGCATTGAGCACTGTAAGATAAAACAGCATTGCAATTCCGCCGAATACGTACTGGAAATGAATGGAATATTGATATTGCCAACTCGGCATGACGTTGACCACTAACAATGGGATAAGCAACAGCAAACGGGATATTTTTTTACTACAAAACGGCAATAGCGCCAAAGGTAACAGCATGAGTAACAGGAAAGCGATTTTTTCGACGGTGAACACTTGCTTAAATAAAAATGCAGGATTGAGCAGTACCGTTTTGAGCACATCCACCATGCTGTTGCTGTCAGGTGGCAAATACGCGCCAAAGCGGGTTGCGGTCATCACGCCGTTACCCAGTATATCTAACAGTGCGGTAGCGGCAAAGAAATGGACAATCGCAACCAGCAGCAGCGGTAAGCCTAAACGATATTCTTTTTTACTGCAAAGCAGATACAGCGCAAAGGCAGCGACGTAAATACCGGCATCCTCTTTGACGCACAGGACCGCTATGACCGCTATCCAGAAAAGCGGCAATTTCCGCTTTTCATATAACCAAAACATCCACAGCAATAGTGGTGTCAAAAAAGCGTTTTCGTGGATATCATAAAACTGTCCGCCGATAAGAGCGGGGAAAGCGCAGTAGCAAAGGCAAAGACAAAGGATGGTATTGCGGGAGTGTCCTAATTGTTTAGATAATAAATACAGCGGGATAACGCCGCTTACTACAATCAGCGATTGCATTATCTGCAAATATACGGGAGACGGGAACAGCATATACCCCGGTAACAGTAAATACCAGATAGGGGATATATGCACGGCGAAATGGGATACCAGTCCATCTCGCTCGCAGGTAGTCAGCGGTAATCCGGTTTCTTTCATATAGTGGAACATTTGGGTGAAAATTCCCAAATCATAGGTAGAGGTTGAGTAACTTTTATACCGACAAACGGTGATGGTGGCACTGCATACGGCACACAGTAAAGCGGCGATACCGATGAGAATATATATGGTTTTTCGGCTTAGCCGGGGTTGCAGTGCGCCCAATTTATTGTTTTGAAAAGCGTACAGACACACAAAAAACAGCACGAACACCAACGCCAGTGAAAACCAGAAATCGTGTTCTTTGTAGCCAAGCAATATGAGATATCCACCCGCCGCGGCGTATACTGCACCCGCTTCCAAAATGGCGGTGTTCCATTTGAACGCCAAAATGGTGAACAGCGCCGTGATGGTAAGGACGACGGTAAAGAAACGCCACAGCGGCACGTTGGCGGAAAACGCCTGCGCCGTGACATATTGCGGATTGAGGACGGTTTCCAGTAATGCCGCTACGCACCAGCCAATGAATAGACGCGGTAGCAATTTCGGCAAAGAGAGTTGTGTGTTCATAGTACACTCCTTTTGAACAAAGACTTGCCCTGTTGCGTAGCATAGGATAGGGCGATTGATAAAAAGGGGGTGAAGCGGTTGCGACGGTATCGTAAACCGTTCAGAAAGCGACAAACGGGACGTTGCCTTGCGATATACGGTGTAGTTTTGTTGCTGATAGTGGGTGCGGTGGCACTGGACCGCTATGTTATAGGGCTTGTGAAACAATATGCCCGCACGAGTGCCGAGTGGTACGCCACCCGTATGATAAACGAGGCGGTCACCGATGTGCTTGCACAAACCAACCCGCAATACAACAATTTGGTACAGGTGGTGCGGGATGATGAGGGTGCGGTCACCTCGGTAGAGGCGGACGTGCAGGCACTCAATGCCATCAAAGCGGCACTGTCCTTAGCAGTGGCGGAGCAAACCGAACAGAAAGATGCGGTAAGCGTGTCCATACCGCTGGGTACGTTTGTAGGCAGTCATCTGTTTACCGGACGCGGACCGCAGATACATATTCCGATTAGCGCGAGTGTCAGTCTACTCACCGATTTTGACAGTGTTTTGCAAGCGGCAGGTATCAACCAGACCGCCCACCGCATTGTCTTAAACATAAAGACAACCGTTTTTCTGGCAGTGCCAACTGCGTATACCTCGGTTGAGGTGGAAACTTCTTTTATTATAGCAGAAAGTATTTTATTAGGCAAGGTACCTGATGCATATACCGTTGTAGAAAATGTAGACGAGGAAACCATCGGCGAAATTTTTGATTACGGCGCGGGAATTCAAAATTAACAGTGGAAAAATGAAAAAGAATTTGGTATACTGTATGTATCACAAAATTGCGGAGGAAAACGCATGGATTTTGAACAGGCAAAAGTGCGTGTAGGAGAATTGCGCACACAAATAGACTATCATAGTAAACGGTATTATGATGAGGATGCCCCCGAAATTGAAGATGATGCGTTTGATGCTTTGACACAGGAGCTAAAAAACCTCGAAACGGCGTTCCCCTCGCTGATTACCGCCGATTCCTACACCCAACGGGTGCACGGTGAACTATCCAAATTGTTCACGCCCGTACAACACGCGGTGCCGCTGGGCAGTTTGCAGGACGTGTTTTCGCTGGAGGAGGTGCGAGATTTTGACCGCCGCGTGCGGGAAACGGTTAAAAATCCCGTATATGTGGTAGAACCCAAAATCGACGGTCTTTCCATTGCGCTCGAATATGAAAACGGTTTATTCGTGTGGGGTGCTACCCGCGGCGACGGTATCACCGGTGAAGACGTGTCCGCCAATCTGCGCGGCATTGCTTCCATTCCGTGGGAATTGCCCGAAAAAGTGTCCCGCCTTATTGTACGCGGTGAAGTGTATATGCCGCGTGCAACATTTGCTAAACTGGTAGAGCAGCAAGAACAAAACGGCGAAAAAACCTTTAAAAATCCCCGTAACGCTGCGGCGGGCTCGTTGCGTCAAAAAGACCCCGCTGTTACCAAAAGCAGGGGACTGGATTTGTTTATATTCAATCTGCAACTGATAGAAGGAGAAACACTGCTTGGACACGCAGCATCCTTGCAACGCTTGAAAACACTGGGGTTTCCGGTGGTGCCGTTCTATGCCGTGACCGATTCGGTGGAAAAAGTGGTGGGAGAAATCCAGCGTATCGGAGAGGTGCGGCAGAGTCTGCCGTTTGATATTGACGGCGCTGTTGTAAAGGTAGATAACTTCACAGATAGAGATGCACTCGGTGAGACCTCTAAATTCCCCAAATGGGCGGTGGCATATAAATATCCGCCGGAGGAAAAAGAAACCACGCTACTTGATGTGACGGTGGCAGTGGGGCGTACCGGCGTACTCACTCCGACCGGCATTTTTGAGCCGGTGACCTTGGCGGGAACGACGGTCAGCCGTGCCACATTGCACAATGAGGATTTCATCAAAGAGAAAAATCTCGCTATCGGTGACCGCGTTGTGTTGCGTAAGGCGGGGGATATCATCCCTGAGGTGGTGCGTGTGGTACATCATCAAGCGGATGTGGCGGTGTATGCAATGCCACATACCTGTCCTTCGTGCGGTTCTGCTGTTCATCGTGAAGAGGGAGAAGCGGCGTTGCGGTGTAGCAACCCCACCTGTCCTGCCCAGAGCTTGCGTAATCTCATTCATTTTTGTTCGCGGGATGCGATGGATATCGAGGGATTAGGACCTGCCGTTTTGGAGCAACTGACCAACGCGGGTCTGGTGAACGCTGTTTACGATTTATATGACTTGGATTTTGAAGCAGTGGCAGCGCTCGAAGGCTTGGGCGAAAAATCCGCCGAAAACTTCAAAAAAGCCATTGAGAAATCTAAGGAAAATGATTTTTATCGCGTGATTTATGCGCTGGGTATCCGTCACGTCGGTGAGAAAGCGGCAAAATTGCTCGCATCGACATTCGGTAGTATGGACGCGTTGCTGTCGGCAAGCGAACAACAATTGTGCGCCATTGAGGGATTTGGCGAAATTATGGCAAAGAGTGTCATAGAATTTTTCGGTCAGAACGGTACGAAGTATTTGATTGAACGATTACAAGCGGCAGGTGTCAATATGCAGGCGCAAATCGCCGCCGATACCGATACTCGATTTGCGGGTATGACCTTCGTGCTTACCGGCGCATTGCCCACCATGAAACGGGATGAAGCGGCGGCACTGATTGAACAGCACGGCGGTAAAACCTCGTCCTCCGTGTCCAAAAAAACCGGTATAGTACTGGCGGGCGAGGACGCCGGCAGTAAACTGACTAAGGCGCAAGCTTTGGGCGTTCCGATTATTGATGAAGCGGCGTTTCTGAAAATGTTGGAATGACAAGTTAAAACACTTTACAAAAACACTGTGGATTGCAGAGCAATTCCACGGTGTTTTTTTGTTCTATCGCCGCACTGCACCGCATACACTTGGACAAAGGAGGCGGACGAGCATGAGAGCGTTTGAACAAGCGGCGGCGTTTTTGCCGGACGGTTTGAAGCGTGCGCTGTTATCGGTGCCGGTGTTGACACAAGAACGGGTACAGGAAATCCGTTTGCGACGAAATGGATTGTTGACCGTTTCTTTGCCGGAGGGGGAGTTTGCAGTGGATTCGGCGGGCGTGTTGTCCGAACACCCTGACGTGTTGACGGTATATTGCAGTGGCGAAGATTTGGAGAAAACGTTTTTAAAACTGTGTGATTATTCGGTACACAGTCATAGTGAACAACTGCGCGCGGGATTTATTACTGCCAAAGGCGGTTTTCGTGTGGGCGTGGCGGGCACGGCTGTCACCGAAAACGGCGTCGTAACCGCTGTACGGGATATCCGCTCGTTGTGTTTGCGGGTGGCGACCCGACACGACGGGTGTGCCGCCGCACTATACCCTTTGTTTGCGCAACATATTCCGTCGGTTTTGATAGTAGGCGAGCCGTCGGCGGGTAAGACCAGTATGTTGCGGGACTTAGCACGCGTACTCAGTGAGGGCGTAAAGGGGAGGCGCTTTCGCGTCACGGTGGTGGACGAGCGGGGAGAAATTGCGGGCACGGGCGGTTTGCATAACGCGGATATTCTTAGCGGTATTCCGAAACCCGTCGGTATTTTACAAGCGGTACGCACCTTAGCACCGGACGTTATTATTTTGGACGAATTGGGTACCTTTGAAGAGGTGGAAGCAATCACCCAAAACCTACATGCGGGTGTACCCGCAATTGCCACCGCGCATTGCCGTCATTTACAGGAGGCGTTGCGTCGCGATGCGGTGCGGTTGGCACTGCAACGGCGGGTGTTTGATACGGTAGTGTTTTTAAGGGGCAGAGAATCCCCCGGTGAAATCCGTGAAATCGTGGAGGTGGACACGCTTGAGATGGATAGGCTTGCTGGCGCTGAGTCTGGCAGGGACTTTCGTCGGCATCGCCGCCGTGAAATGGCGGCATCGTCGGGTACATATTCTGCAACTGCTCATTCAATGGCTACGGGATTTTGAGCGAAGGTTGCAGTATACCGCACCGCCCATTCGTGAGTGGTTGGAAGAGAGTGCAAATGCGTTCGCACAACTGCCGTTCATTGCGGCGGTTTGTCATGCGTTGCAAGGGAGTGACCTGCAAACTGCGTGGGAGCGGGCGATTTTGGTATCGTTTCCGCAATTAAGTGCCGCAGATACAGCGCCTTTGCGTGCGCTGGGCGTGCAACTTGGGAAAAGCGAGGCCCATACGCAACAGCGTTGTGTACAAGAAGCGGTAGCGGCGTTGGAAGAACGGCGTTTACAAGCGTTATCAGATGCGCAAAAAGCGGATAAGCTGTATCTGACGCTGGGATTGTCAGGCGGACTGGCGATGGCGCTATTGTGGATATGAAAGAGGATGCATAAATGGACATTGAACTCATTTTTAAAATTGCCGCTATTGGGATTATTGTGGCGGTGCTCAATCAGGTGTTAATCCGCTCGGGCAGGGAGGAACAGGCAATGCTTACCACCCTTGCCGGCTTGATAGTGGTGCTGTCTATCATAGTAGTGGAAATCAGTGAGTTGTTTTCCATGGTGAAATCGGTGTTTGGACTGTGATATGGAACTGATGTCAATCTTGATACTGCTCATCACGGCGGCGTTTTTGAGCGTGTTGTTGCGCCGTAGTCAACCGGAGGCGGCATTGGGCATCGGACTCATAGCGGGTGTCGTGGTACTGTGGACGGTTTTGGGTCGGGTGGTACCACTAATTGAAAGTGTGCGCTCTATGTTGGAAGGCGCGGCGTTGCCGCGCGTATACGTCGGCATTTTGTTTCGCGCGCTGGGAGTGTGTCTGCTGACACAACTGGCGGCGGATACTTGCCGTGACGCGGGGGAAACCGCGTTGGCTTCCAAAGCAGAGTTTGTGGGTAAAATTTTGCTGATGGTGCTGGCTATGCCGCTTTTTGAAGAAATTATCCGTCTTGCGCAATCCTTGATGCAGGGGGAATTATGAAAAAATACAGGTGTATAGCGGCGGCGCTGTGTATTTGCTGTTTGTTTGTCATTCCCGTGCGTGCGGAGCAGACGGATGCGTATGTGCAACAGCATTTGGAAAACAGCGGCGCTAAGGATGTGTGGGAAGCGCTGTCTGACGAGACCAAAGCACTGTATGAAACGGTAGGTGTCCAAAATCTTTCGGATTTGAGTGATGCGGTATTATCACCGCAGAATTTGCTGGATGCGGCGAGTGATTTGTTACAAGAGTATGCCCAAACGCCGTTTTCCACGATGGGAATTTTGCTGTGTGCAGTGGTGCTGTGCGCGTATGTCGGCGGTTTGAAAGAAACGGTGGGTGAGCAGGGGATACATAGTGTGTACCAGAGTGTCAGCGTGCTTACGGTGTGCGTGGCGGCGGCTGTGCCGTTTGTGCAATGTATGCGGGCGGTGCAAAAGGCGCTGTCGGGTGCGGCGGTGTTTATGGGCAGTTTTTCGCCGGTATATATCGCGGTTTTGTCGGCAAGCGGGCAGTTGCGTGCGGCGGCATCGTATCAGACGGTGGTGCTGTTGTTTTCGCAGATACTCACCTTTTTGGCGGATACGGTGTTGCTGCCGCTGTTGCTCACGGCGTTTGCGTTGGGAATGGTAGCGACGGTGAGCGACGCGGGACATTTGGGTAAAATAGGCGATACGCTGCTCAAAAGCGTGACGTGGCTTATCGGTATACTTGCCACCGTATTTACCACCTTGTTGACGGTTAACGGTATGCTGGGCAGTGCGGCGGATACGCTTGGGAACCGTATGGCGCGGCTGTCGTTATCCAGTTTCGTACCGGTGGTGGGCGGCGCACTCAGCGAAGCGTTTTTGACGGTGAGCAGTTGCGTTGGCGTAGTGCGTACGACGGTTGGCGCGTTTGGGATTATCACCACCGCTTTGATGCTGTTACCCGCGTTGGTGCAATGCGTTTGTTGGCAGTTGTGTTTGGGGGTTTGCGGTATGGCGGCAGAGGTGTTTTCCCTGTCTTCGCTGAGTAAATTACTCAAAACCATGGGACAGGTTATGAAAACTGCGGTGGCGTTGCTTGCGGTGTGTGCATTGTTTATGGTGATTGCCACTGCCATTGTAGCAAAGGGGGCAAGTGTATGAGCGGGCTTGCTTGGGCGGGCGGTGTGTGTATGGCGGCGGCGGGATGCACGTTACTGCATTTGTTTGTGGGTAAGACGGGCGCGGGAAAGGTATTCCGCTTGTTGACAGCGGCGTTCTTTATATGCGCGGTGTTGGTGCCGTTATCGGAGGTGTTACACAAAGTGGAGTTGCCCTCCTTGCAATCTTCGTCCCAAACTGCTACTGATTTACAGCAAACCGCAAAAGAACAGGTGTGTGAGATGACCGAGCAGGTGTTGTTACAGGAGGTCAATACCGCTTTGCAGGCGTATGACCTTTGTGCGCAAAAAATTCAAATTGAGATGGATACTTTATCGGATGGGCGCATATCTATTACGGATATAGTGGTGTATATCCCTTCGGGAAACACCCTGCACCGTAACTGGGTAAAGGAAATTGTCACGCAAAGACTCGGTACGGAGGTGAGGGTTGTGTATGCCGATTAAATTATCATTTTTGAGGAATGTGACCGCTCGATTAGGAGACGGGAAAAGCGTTAGGTGGGCGGTGATACTCGGTGCAGTGGGGGTGATACTGCTGTCCTTGTCCTCACTGACGCCCAAAACGGAAAAGAGCGTAAAAGCAGTGGAGGATACGGCTAAACTCTATTGTGAACAAA
>JAZOCQ010000158.1:0-3132 GCA_045596565.1 Acutalibacteraceae bacterium | reverse complement strand
GACCAAAAATCCGTCGACTTTGTCGGCGGATTTTTTATTCAAGCCGATAGGCTTGGTATATCATCACGCGATAGCGTGTATATCATTGCCGCATTTATGCGGCGTATATCATCACACCATAGGTGTGCATATCTCTATCGGCTTGATGAGATACAGTGGCTTTGCCACTGATGATATGCAAAACTAACGTTTTGATGATATACAATGCTTCGCCTTGATTTTAAAACCCAGTATTTATACGTTTTTTCACATTCTCCTGTGGATTTTTACTAATTCTAAATTATTAAACAAACAAATAACATCACTCCTTTCTCGTTTGTTTTTACATTTTTGATGGTATTGCATATACGAAAAAATATGATATAATAATATAAAATATTTAAAATGGGAATTGAGAGCAAAAATGAGAAAGAATGTTAATCAACAAAAAGACAAAATAGAGGAATTTGTAAAACGTGGTGAAGTCATAAAAGTGCAGGAAAAACAAGTGCCAGAAAAAGGTATTTTAATGCCCGATTATGTATCTGGTCCCATGTTGGATCAATGGATTAATGAAATAAATATTTTTAATGAAAGATATTTAAAAAAACACCAGCTATACGAACAGATTAAAAATGTATGCATCAAATACAAGAAAATGTTTTCTCCTTGTGATGATATTATTGGATATTTGAAAACCATATTAGTCGATGTTGAATTTTGGGATGATCAAATCGAAGATAATAATACACAAAATAGCGTGATATCCGATGAAGCTGAAATGATGCTTTCTGCTCTTCTTGATATGCACAACTTTTGTGATGGAGAAATATATTTAGAAGATAACGATAGTAGAGTAAAAGATATTCCCAATTACGAAAAAGCGCTTAAAAGATTAAATGCAGAAGGTTTTTTTATTACATATAAGCCAGATGTAACCGGTGGATATGAAATCGAATTATCTGAAAAAGCATTAGCATATCACAAAGGCCAAAAACACAAAAAAGAATCAACAACTAATGTGACGAATATTTATATTTCTGGTAATGTAAACGGTTCTAATCTTTCTACTGGTACAAACTCTAATCAAACATTGACTAACGCGAATCAAAAACAATCTAGCGACAAAAAAACATGGTTTGAAAAATACTGGTTTCCGCTTATAATCGCATTGTTGGGAGTAATTGGTTCAATTATTGCGGCAATAATTGCGTAACCACACAAAACTGCAAATAACAAAAAACATTAGAACTAATGATATCGATTTAATTAAAAGTAAACTGTTGCATATGAAATGCGAAGTAGAATGCTATAGCAATCAGGGGCTATGTACTGTTTTTGACTGCAAAAAACCTAGTATTTATGCGGGTTTTCGACTGATTACTATAACGCTACTCCGACCAAGAAAAAGACTTCCACTGTTGTGGAAGTCTTTTTTTATATCACAAACAAGTTTCGTCATAGACGGCGCGGGTGCCGCCGATGAATTTCGGGCGGGTGCGGGCGGCAAGCACCGTGGCACCGCCGATGGCGTTGTTCTCTAAGCGCAGAGGGACGGCGACCTTTTTCAAATGCATACCGATCAGCGTAAAGCCAATGTCAAGACCGGCATTGGCTTTGATCTCCTCCACCGCTACGGGATCGCGAAACGTTTGGTATGCCTGCGTTGCCAACGAACCGCCTGCTTTCGGTTGCGGGACGACGTTGACAGGTTCCGAGAACGGGACGGCATCCCGTTCGGTGATGATGGCGCGATTGAGATGCTCACAGCATTGTATGGCGAGGTATATACCGTGTGCGGTGGTGTAGTCGTACAGTGCACGGAAAATTTCCGCGGCAATTTCGGGGCTGGAATTGGTGCCGATGGTATTGCCTGCCACCTCACTGGTAGAGCAACCGACAACTACGAGATTGCCTTTTTTCAGTTTTGCTTTTTCACAGAGTTCTTGTATGGCTGCGTAGGTTTGATCGTAAATCGACGTTTGCATGGTTATCACCTTAATCTATCATAATCTTACTTTTTTCAAAGACTCTTGCCAGTAACACACCGATCACCAAACCGGCGACGCCCTGTATGCCGTTGGCGGGGATATTGACGGCTGACGGGAGAAATCCGTACAGAATCCCCTCGAAAATAAAATACCCGAGTATCATGACGAGTTCTGCCGCAAGCCCGCTGATGATGCCGGACGGGAGATTGCCGAGTTTTTTGCGCAACAGTTTAAAGCCGTAGAACGCGATGAGTGCCATGAGTCCTTTGATAACGAAGGTGGCGGGTGCATAGGTCAGATACCCCGAAAAGACATCCGCCAGTGCCGAGCCGAGCCCTGCGGCGAGAAAACCGTAGGTAGGCGACAGCATCCACCCGGCTATCAAGACGATGCAATCGCCCAAATTGACATAGCCATTAAGGGGGGAAGGAATTTTAATGATCATGGTGGCAACGCAGGTGAGTGCTGCCATGAGTGCGGTCATGACAATCTTTTTGGTTTTTCCGTTCATGAGATATCAGCGACCTTTCATATAGCACTATTATATAGGATAACATACGGGTTAGGCAAGAGGTTTTTCGCAGAATGAACCCACAAAAAACGGTCTATCCTATTATCAGAACAAAGGAGGACAGACTATGTGTGGGATCGTGGGTTACGTGGGGGAACAGGCGGCGGCGCCGATCTTGTTGGAGGGACTTGCAAAACTGGAATACCGCGGATACGATTCGGCGGGAATTGCGGTGATGAACGAGGGTCGACTTCACTTAAGCAAGGTAAAAGGGCGTATTGCCAATCTGTGTGAAAAAACCGAGAACGGACGGCAGTTGCCGGGGTCGGTCGGTATCGGGCATACGCGGTGGGCGACGCACGGCGCGCCGACCGACGTGAACGCGCATCCGCACATGAGCAACGATAAGCGGTTCGCGGTGGTGCATAACGGTATTATTGAAAATTATCTGGCGTTGCGCGAGGAACTCACTGCCAAGGGGTTTCATTTTGAGAGTGATACCGATACGGAGGTGATCGTGCATCTGCTGGAACGGTATTACGCGGGCGACGTGAAAGCGGCGGTGATCAAGACGGTGGCCCGCTTGCGGGGGTCGTATGCGCTGGGGGTGGTGTGTGCCGATGCGCCGCACACGGTGTTTGCGGCGCGTGA
>JAZOCQ010000157.1:0-5109 GCA_045596565.1 Acutalibacteraceae bacterium | reverse complement strand
CCCGCAAGCGGGACTGATACAGCGCATAGCAGCGCGCCACCGCCCGCAAACGAACGTTGCCCGACACTTCGGGGCGTTTTGCGTACATTTCGGGAGAGACCAACGCATCTTTCGCGTGGCTGATTTCGGATAACACCGCACGGTGACCGATAAATTTCTCATCGATATTGAGCGATTTCATGCACTCTTTCATCAATCGACGGCTGTCGTCTGTATCGTAAATCGTGAAATGTGCAGAAAAGCCGAGCGCTTCACCGTCTCGCCGCAAAATCCGCGCGCAAAACGAGTGGAACGTGCTCGCCATCACCTCTTCACCTTCACTGCCGAGCATAGCCGACAAACGTTCCCGCAATTCACCTGCAGCTTTATTGGTAAACGTTATCGCCAAAATTTTCCAAGCGGGAACAGCATCCACTGCCAGTTTTGCCGCCAAGGCGTCGCTCATCGGAATTTCGCCGTTCGCGCAACGGCGAAATTCCTCTTCTGTTTGCGCATCCACAAACGCGGGCATTTCGGGGGAATGATACGCATTGCCGAAACGCACCAAATTGGCAATACGATTGATAAGCACGGTGGTTTTTCCGCTTCCCGCACCCGCCAAAATCAGCAAAGCACCTTGTGTATGAAATACCGCTTCGCGTTGACGGTCATTCATACGCGAGAAAAACCGTTCTAACGCCAGGCGGCGCAATGTGCAAAATTCTTGCTGCGTAATCATACTTTTCCTCCATAAAACAGATAAACGGAGGAGGACGAAACGTGTCCTCCTCCGTTGCAATTAACCAAACAGGGTCAGCAAAACGCCCGCCGCAACAGCAGAGCCGATAACGCCTGCCACATTGGGGCCCATAGCGTGCATCAAAAGGAAGTTGCCGGGGTTCTCGCTCTGGCCGACTTTCTGCGAAACACGCGCCGCCATCGGCACCGCTGAAACACCCGCGGAACCAATCAACGGATTGACTTTACCACCAGACATCCAGTACATCACCTTACCGAGCAACACACCGCCTGCCGTACCAAAGCTGAAAGCAATGAGGCCCAAGCAGATGATAAGCAGGGTTTTCAGTTGCAGGAATGCTGCGGCATTTGCAGTGGCACCAACGGTAACACCAAGGAAAATAGTAACGATGTTCATCAATTCGTTTTGTGCAGTCTTGGTAATGCGGTCCACAACGCCGCTTTCTTTCATCAAGTTACCAAGCATCAGCATACCCACCAACGGTGCAGCACTGGGCAACAGCAAAACTACCAAGATGGACACGACAATCGGGAACAGAATCTTCTCGGTTTTGGAAACTGTGCGCAACTGGGTCATCACAACCGCACGTTCTTTGGCGGTAGTCAGCGCACGCATAATCGGCGGCTGAATAATCGGTACTAATGCCATGTAAGAATAGGCGGCGATGGCAATCGCACCCAACAGATGCGGAGCGAGTTTTGAAGTCAAATAAATAGCGGTTGGCCCATCCGCACCGCCGATGATGGCGATGGAAGCGGCTTCTTGTTGGGTATACGCCAAGCCGTCGATGCCAAGCAGGTTAAGAGCACGTGCGCCCAGATAGGTAAAGAAAATACCGAGCTGTGCTGCGGCACCGAGCAAAAAGCTCTTCGGATTGGACAGTAAAGGACCAAAGTCAGTCATCGCACCGATACCGAGGAAAATCAGCGGCGGGTAGATGCCGAACTTAACGCCTTGATACAGATACCACATCAAGCCGCCCTGTTCAAAGTGCTGCCAGTACGGGATGATGGCAACTTTGCTGCCGTCTTCCAAGGTTTTCACTTTATACACAGTACCGTTGTCTTCCAGCACTTCGACTTCCACGCCGGAAGCGTTGACAATGGTTTTGATACTACCGTAGTAATCGGGATTAATACCCGCTTCCTGTTCATACACAGGATATACTTGTTCATATGTACCGTCGACATAGGCTTGCATTTCCGCTTGGCTGAATTCCACCAAAGAATTGCGTTGCGGGTCCATCACGCCGCCCAGCGGCAGGTTCACAAGCAACATACCAAATGCAATCGGCAACAACAACAGCGGTTCAAACTGTTTTTTGATTGCCAGATACAACAGCACGCAGGCAATCGCAATCATAATAAGGTTTTTCCAACCACCGTTTTCAAAATTCATAAGTTGCGCCAAACCGGAGGATTGCCACAAATCCACCAAAGCTTGTAAAAACTTGTCCATATTCAGCAATCCCCTTTCTTATTCCGCACGGTCGATTTTGGTAATCGTATATTTCTGACCCGCGGGCATAGACGCCGCAACAGCCGCGGCAATCACAGCGGTTTCCTCGGGTTTGATGCCGTTACGCACCTGCGCAGACGACATCATAGGAGCCAAATCCACAGCGGGCGCAACCGGTGTGGGTGCAACCATCGGTGCGGGTGCGGTTTCCGCTTTTTCTCCAAAAGAACTCATCACCGCACCGAACGCTTTGAACACACCGGTCAACAATAACAACACGCCAAATACCACCACAAGACCAATGAGAATAGTCATACCGGCATCGCTCAAAATCCCAGCGGCAGTTTCAGCAGCAAGTGTAAATAACGCCATAAAAACTCCTCCAAATGCTCTGATAATGGGTGAAAAAACAACCTTCTCACCCATTATAAAAATTCTTTTATCATTATACGGGATGTTGTCGAAAAAAGCAATGGCTTTTTACAACTTTGTTAAAAAAAAGTCATTTGGCTGGTTTCGGGCATATCCCCCAGCACGCCCAGCGCACGCAACGACTGGGATACGCTCTTGTTGATACCGCTGCGGTTTTGTAAATCATCCTCGGAAATAAAGGGGTCATTGGGGTCGCAAGCGGCTTTGAGTTGAATTGCCGCAGGCTCGCCCAAACCTTTCATGGAAGCAAACGGTAAACGGATACCACCGTCTTCGGGAATGAATTTATACGCATGTGAACGATACAAATCAATCGGCAAAAACGCGATACCACGTTGCATCGCTTCATATACAATGTGCAGCGTTTCCGCAAGCCCCTGCTCGTTGGCAGTGGCTTCTTTGCCGCGGGAGCGAATTTCATCCATCGTGTTTTTCACGGTAGATTTCCCGCGCATCACCGGTTCTGCGTCAAAATCTTCGCGGCGGGCAGTGAAATACGCGGCATAGTATGCCACCGGCATATGTACCTTATACCACGCCACACGCAAAGCGGCGATGATATACGCCGCGGCGTGTGCTTTGGGGAACATATACTTAATCTTCATACAAGAATCAATATACCACTGCGGTACGTTGTGTTCTTTCATCGCCGTGAAATGTTCCTCGGTGAGCAGTTTGGTCGCATTACCTTTACGCACGATTTCCATAATCTTAAACGCCATTTTCGGCTCTAAGCCTTTATGCATCAAATAGGTCATAATGTTATCGCGCGTTCCGATAACCTCCGAAATAGTACAAATCTCTTTTTGAATGAGTTCCTGCGCATTGCCCAGCCACACGTCAGTACCGTGGGACAAACCCGAAATCTGCAACAAGTCGGCAAAGTTTTTCGGTTTACAATCCAACAGCATCTGGCGCACAAACGGCGTGCCCATTTCGGGTAAAGACAACGTACCGGTTTCACAATCGATGTCCTCTTTTGTAACGCCCAGCGCCTTAGGAGAGGTGAACAGCGAATATACCAGCGGGTCGGACATATCCACGTCCATCACACTCTTGCCGCTGTATTCTTCCAGATATTTATAGGTAGTCGGCACAACGTGTCCCAGGTTATCCAGTTTCAAAATGGTATCGTGAATAGAATGGAAATCAAAGTGGGTCGTCACCACATCCGAATCGGTTTTATCTGCCGGATGCTGTACAGGGCAAAAGTCTTCCACATCATACTCGTCCGGCACGACCACCATACCGCCGGGATGCTGACCGGTGGTGCGTTTCACACCGGTACAACCGACAGTCAAACGATTGATTTCCGCATTACTGTATACCTGACCGCGTTCTTCGGCATATTTTTTCACATAACCGTATGCAGTCTTATCCGCAACGGTAGCGATGGTGCCGGCTTTGAACACGTGTTCGTCACCAAACAACGTTTCGGTGTAACGATGGGCGCGTGTCTGATATTCGCTTGCGAAGTTTAAGTCGATATCGGGAGCTTTGTCGCCGTCAAATCCAAGGAACGTTTCAAACGGAATTTCGTGTCCGTCACGAGAAAGCGGTGTACCGCAATGCGGGCAGTCCTTTTGCGGCAAATCAAAGCCCGAACCCACCGAGCCGTCGGTGAAAAATTCACTGTATTTGCATTTCGGACAAACGTAGTGCGGTTCCAAGGGGTTTACTTCCGAAATGCCCGCCATATTGGCAACAAACGAAGAACCCACCGAACCACGCGAGCCGACCAAATAGCCGTTATCTACCGAGTTTTTCACCAATTTTTGTGCAATCATATACAACACGGCAAAACCGTGTTTGATAATGGAGCCCAGTTCCCTTTCCAGTCGCTTTGCCACCAGCTCGGGTACAGGGTCACCGTAAATCTCTTTTGCGCGTCCCCAGGTGATTTCCTGCAACTGCTCATCCGCGCCGTCAATGTGCGGCGGGAACGTGCCAAGTGGAATCGGACGAATATCCTCAATCATATCCGCGATTCTATTCGGATTGGTAATGACCACTTCACATGCCTTTTCATCACCTAGATAGTCGAATTCCCGCAACATTTCTTCGGTAGTGCGGAAATAAAGCGGCGCTTGTTGATCGGCATCGTCAAAACCGTTACCCGCCATCAAAATTTTACGGAAAGCCGCATCTTCAGGGTCAAGAAAATGCACGTCACAAGTCGCACAAACCGGTTTTTTGAGTCGCTCGCCCAATTTCACGATGGTGCGGTTATAGTCACGCAACATCTCATCGTTGGCGGCAGTGCCATTGCGCACCATAAAGGCGTTGTTACCGATAGGCTGAATTTCCAAATAATCATAAAAGGAAGCAATGTGCAATAATTCCTCAAAAGGTTTACCCTCTACAATTGCGTGGAACAGTTCGCCCGCTTCACAAGCGCTGCCGATAAGCAGACCCTCTCTGTGTTGTTCCAGCATACTGCGGGTGATGCGAGGATGCCGATAGAAACAATGCAGATTGGA
>JAZOCQ010000156.1:0-6170 GCA_045596565.1 Acutalibacteraceae bacterium | reverse complement strand
ACTAAAGAAGAAATCTTGGAAGCTTGGAAAAACTTCTCCGGCAGACCGCAAGAACTCGAACTGCCCCACGCTCCCAAACAGTTCTTACATTATTTTGAGGAAGACAATATGCCGCAAACCAAACTGCACCGCGATTTAGAGGGCGGTATGGCAATCTCGCTCGGTAGACTGCGTGAGGATACCCAGTACGACTACAAATTCGTCGGCTTATCCCACAACACCCTGCGTGGTGCCGCCGGTGGTGCGATGTTGCTCGCGGAATTATTGTGCGCGGAAGGCTATATGGACTAAGTAAGGTGACGCGAGCAATCAAAACTTGCCTTAAAGTGCATATACTATAAAATAAAATAGATGAAAGGGTGGTTGTATGCGTAAGAAACTCGTTTTCACCGGCGCGGCTACTGCGTTGGTGACCCCGATGAACACCGATTATACGGTGAACTTTGAGCGTCTTAAAACACTTGTGGAGGAACAAATTGCAAGCGGCATTGATGCACTGGTGATTTGTGGGACCACGGGCGAAAAATCCACCCTCAATTACGCCGACCATATTGCCGTTATCGAAGCCGCCGCGAAAGCGGCAGCGGGCAGAGTGCCGATTATCGCCGGTGCCGGCAGTAACGATACGGTGTATTCGGTGGGCTTGTGCCAGGATGCCATTCGTGTGGGCGCGGATGCGTTGCTGATGGTCACACCGTATTATAACAAGACCTCCCAAAAAGGACTGATTGCGCACTACACCTATGTTGCCGACCGCGTGGATGCGCCGATTATTTTGTATAACGTGCCGTCCCGCACCGGCGTAAACATTCAGCCCGAAACCTATCAGGAACTGGCAAAGCACCCCAACATTGTCGCTACCAAAGAAGCGAGCGGCGATATCTCCATGATTGCAAAAATCCGTAATCTGTGTGGTGAAGATTTAGCGCTGTATTCCGGCAACGACGACCAAATTGTGCCGTTGTTATCCTTGGGCGGTATTGGTGTCATTTCGGTGCTTTCCAATGTTGCCCCGTGTCAGACACACGATATGTGCGCCAAATACTTTGCGGGGGACACCGCGGGTGCCGCAAAACTGCAACTGCAATATATCCCGTTGATTAACGCCTTGTTCAGCGATGTCAATCCCATCCCCGTCAAAGAGGCCATGAATATGATGGGACTGGATGTCGGTCCCGTGCGGTTGCCGCTTGTACCGATGGATGATAATAAGCGTGAGGCGCTTCGAAACGAGTTGAAAACGCTCGGACTTTTACAGTAAAAGGTGATTACTTTGAAAATTATTTTAACCGGTTGCAACGGCAAAATGGGCAAAATGCTCGCCCGTTGTATCGAGCAAAAAGAAAACATGGAAACGGTTGCGGGTCTCGATATTACACAAGACCCCACCGTCGCTTTCCCCGTATACGCTTGCGTGGAACAGGTACAAGAGGATGCCGACGTCATCATCGATTTTTCGCACCCCGCCGCATTGGCGAATACCATTGCGCTGGCAAAAGCAAAACAGTTGCCGGTCGTGTTGGCGACCACCGGTTTCTCGGATGCGCAACTAACAGAGATTGATGCACTCGCAAAGGAAGTGCCGGTGTTTTTCACCGCCAATATGTCTTTGGGTGTCAATTTACTGTCCGAATTGGTGAAAAAAGCCGCCTCCATTCTCGGAGACGATTTCGACATCGAAATTATCGAAAAGCATCACAATCAAAAAGTAGATGCTCCTTCGGGAACCGCTTTGATGCTGGCAAACGCCGCAAAAGAGGGTTTATCTTTTGAACCAAAATACGTATACGAACGCCACAGCGTGCGTCAAAAACGAGATAAAAAAGAAATCGGCATTTCAGCCGTGCGTGCGGGCACCATTGTCGGCGAACACGACGTCATTTTCGGCGGTCACGACGAAATTATCACCTTGTCCCATATGGCATTGTCCAGAGAAGTGTTTGCCGTGGGCGCTATCAACGCCGCCGCTTTTCTCATCGGCAAAACCCCCGGTATGTATTCCATGAAAGATATGCTGTAATATCTGTCAAGCATAAAAAAGTTCTCCGTCGATTGACGGAGGACTTTTTTATGCTTTTACAAGGGCTTGAAACACGTCGCCACGTTCTTCGAAGTTGCGGAATATACCGTAACTTGCCGCCGCGGGCGATAACAAACAAATTTTCCCCTTGGCGGTGACCTCTTTGGCGAGTTTAACCGCATCTTCTAAGTGTTCTACCACCGTAAAGCGTTCGGGCTTTACAACATCCAACGCCATCGTTTCCGCATAAATGCGTTTACCGGTGGCTTCCATCAAGATAACATGCGGTACTAAGCAGGTCGCAAGATACTGTGTCAATACGCTGTAATCAATGCCGCGTTCCATGCCGCCGATAAGCACGGTGTCGGTATCTTGAAGCGTTTGAAGTGCTTGTATCGTCGTTTCACCAATGGTGGAAATCGAATCATCATAATACCGCACGCCACCGTATTCGCCCACAGGTTGCAAACGATGCGGTAACGGCTCATAGGTTTGCAACGCCGCCGTGAACGTGTCGTCCCCTATCCCCGCGCGGTTGCATAGCGCATACACCACGCCGATATCAAACGCATTATGTTGTCCAAGTAAACGAATGTCCATGGGAATGGTATACTGTGTGCCATCCGCAAGGTGCACCATGCCGCCCGCAATACGCACGTCTGCGGGCGTTTCCTCACCCGACACACTGATAACGAAAGCGGCACAAGTGTCGGCAGCGGGCAAGTTTTGCACGTTGCACAAAAGAAAATCACCCGTTTGTTGCCAGCGGTAGATATTTTCCTTGGCAGCACGGTATTTTTCAGGTGTGCCGTAATGGTCTAAATGTTCTTCATATACGTTGAGCAATACCGCTGTGTGCGGTGCAAAACGCGTATATTCCAACTGGTGGCAGGAAAGTTCCATTACCACCATTGTCTGCGCGTCTATCTCTTCAATGCGGTCAAACGGTGGGATGCCGATATTGCCCAGCAACACGCAAGCGACACCCGCTTGCTTAAATACGTGATACAAAAGCGTAGCCGTGGTGCTTTTCCCTTTTGTGCCGGTAATGCCGACGGTTTGTCGTCCGTACACCGATAAAAACAGTTCCGTTTGCGAAGTCATCAGTGCTTTATAACTTTCAAACGGACGTTCCAGTACAATACCCGGGCTTTTAAACACCACGTCATAGTCGTCGATACAGTCCTGATACCGTTCGCCGCAAATGAGTGTCGCAGCGGCATCGGGCAGCAAAGCAACCTGCTGTCGGTCGGCAATCGCAAGGCTTTTATATCCGCCGACCTGTTGCAGTACAGTGTAAGTGGAACGCCCTTCCCTACCAAAACCCAACAACAGCACCCGTTTGCCGGCTATCAGTCGTAATATGGTTTCTTTCACGGCTTTTAACCTCCGTAATATTTGTTTTGCAACAACGCTTCAAACCCATCCGGCAACAGATTATCATCATCAAAATAATGAACGTAGAAATTGGGGGTCTGTCGATACTGCTCATACAAATCCGTGGTCTTATAATACTGCAACAATTTCGGCAACGTTTCTTCGTCCAGTTCTAATGCGCGAATAGTGCGGGTAGCAGCAGTATTCACTTCCTCACGACTACCCACGCACTCAAACGGTTTTTCGGGCACTTCGCCGATAAGTTTTTTAAAGTTTTCCAGTTGTCCCTCGTCATCTAAAACGGCACTGCCGAACACGTCTGCCAAATACTCCTGCGGCAAAAACGGAGACAAAATCAGATACACAAATAAACATTTCGGACAATGACCACACCAAATATCTTGTTTACTGCCCACGTTACAACTTCTGAATGCATAATGATAATCCGCCATACCCGCAAATAAACACGCAATTTGATATTCACTCAGCGGGCGTAATAAACTGAAATAGGATATACCCGAACCAATATAGGTTTCCTCATAGATTTTAAAATCTTTTTCAAAAGCAAAGCTTTTAGAATACTGATGGTTCACCGTGCTATCCGCAACGGTGGCTTCGTTAGCACTGGATTCATTGGACAGTACGATGTACTGCAAACGGTGCATATAGGCGGTTATGAGCGCAGAGAATGCCACAATTGCCGAAAACGGCGTATGTCCGTTCAAAAAACCTTGTTTGTTAAGTTCCAGCATATGCGGATCTAAGGTGCGTTTTGCCGCCAAAATCTTATCATCGGTATATTCCGCAATATGTGCGGTATCCAACGTCGCGCCGCGCGGATTGATGATATAACAGAAATTGGTGTCCTTGCGGCCGCGCAACAATTCCATAGTCACCACAGAATCCTTGCCGCCGCCCACGGGAATCAAGCAACCGTCAAGGTGTTTATATACACCGCGGCGGCCTTTCGGTTTTTCACCCAAAGACACGATTTCCATAAAGCCGTCGGGGTCGAGCGGAATACCGTTGACATAGAAAAACTCGCCCAGCCCATGAAAAAACAGGTTTTTAAACCAAGCGACTTGCGCGGTATCCAAGTGTCCCGCAAGAATTTCCACACGCGGTGAACAGGTGATTTTCCAATAGCTCACCAACTCCACCATACCCAACGTAAACACCATAGCATCTAACGTGCTGTTACCCTCTACGCGCAAGGAATGCACCTTGCTTTTACGCAACGACCAGTGCGGCGCAAACGCGGAAAGTCCTTCAATTTCAAAAAGATAGTCTATTTCCAAAGTGTCCACGGTTTCAGTCACAGTATACGAAATAAACCGAAAAACAGGATACTGCTCACGCAACTGCTGATATGTTTGCATACAAGTGCCTCCCCCCAAGGGTGATATATAAATATAGTATACCAAATCCTCCCATAAAATACAAGAGCATCTTTCGCATTGAAAGTCAAAAGGACACGGCACGCAAAAGCGTTGCCGTGTCCTTTTTTAAGCCGCTTTTATACCAGCGGTACCAACAACATACAATCCTCGGTCACACAATCCTCGCTCATTGCATTTTCCTCCATAATTGCCTGTACGTCGGTATGAAAAGACTTGGCAATTTCCCAAGCGGATGCCCCTTTTTTCACGCGGCAAAGGCGCAGTGCCGCCCGCTCGGCAGGATACGGTTCGGCTTGTAACTCAAATTGCTGTAAGGCGATATGCTCGGTTTTGCTGTACCCCTCACACTGTGTGGCAAGTTCTATATGCATTTCAATTTTACCGCCCACAACGGCATAGGTTACATCGCAAAGACGTACCCCTACCTCCATACGGTCACACGGTCGGTCAAATTGCAATGTGAAATCGCTCATATGCTCATAATACGCAATACAGCCGTCTGCATCCCGCACCGGCATACAAATCTGCAAATGACCGTCCGCGTAAGTGCAATCGTCCGTCTTGCGGGTGGTGACAGATACGACTTCACACCACAAATCCACAATGTCCCGCATCGTCTCAGAAGGTAAATCCAACACCTCTTTAATGGCGGTGGTGTTCTGTTCAGCAAACTCTAATGTCTCAGCAGTAAAATGCGCAGTATCAACACTCGCAGGATACCGCACGGCATACGCATCGGTGAGTACCTCTTTCCGGCA
Source organism: Acutalibacteraceae bacterium (assembly GCA_045596565.1). GTDB lineage: Bacteria > Bacillota > Clostridia > Oscillospirales > Acutalibacteraceae > URNF01. The sequence continues at coordinate 615 of JAZOCQ010000156.1, read as the reverse complement.
CTCCTCTTGGGCATCCACACGCACACACATTTTTAAACTCACCGCCAGCAATGTGCCCTGTCCGCTTTGGTCGGGGGTAATATGCACACTTTCGGATACCGTATCCACCTGCGCCATACATTGCATATGCTCATGGGCGCCTTGCATTTCCACTATCTGGCTAAACGGAAATTCATGAGCGGTGCGGCAAGTAGTGCCTTCCTCTGTGTTGACAGCATACAAGGTGATTGCCTTTACACTGCCTTTGACAATCACTTTATCATTGAGCGGTTTAACCGAAGCGACCATCGGGACGGTTTCAGTGCGCACAATCATTTCGGCGGGCGGTTTTGCGCCGCCTATGCCCACCACTTCACTAATGGAGAAAATCTTTTCAGCATTGCAACCGGGCAAAGTACATTGTACAGTCTCACAGCGGCTGTGCACGCCCTCCCCCTCAATAGCGGATACCACCTGCACCGCTTGTTTTTTGCCGCCATCATGATACGCCGTCAGTGCGCCGTGAATATCAATACGGCGGGGACTTACTGCGCGGCAATTGAGGTAATTGACCCGCATACGCACATACGGCAAGGCATCATCACTATCACTCAGCGGCAGACTACACGTGAACGG
>JAZOCQ010000155.1:0-5799 GCA_045596565.1 Acutalibacteraceae bacterium | reverse complement strand
GTGCGCCCTCTTGCACCATCACCTGTTTGACCACACAATCAATCGGCGGTTGCACCACCGTTTCAGTTGTCGTTTCAACTCTCCCGTTACAGGAAACCGTTTGCGCGCTCGGCGCCGCTGACAAAACCGTCGTTTTCAAAGCAATTGTCTGTGCGTGCGAGCGCATCCGCACGAACCCGAACGTACCCACACAAATCACCGTTAAAACTGCCAGCCACACCCATTTTTTCAAATATACCGCCCCCTCTTTTCATTCAACATGTAGTTTGATGTTTTTTGCACAAAATATGTAAGCAAAACAGAAAAAAGCGAGTGTTTAAACACTCGCTTTTCTGTCAGCACAACTGACTTTTATTCTATGTAATCCGATTTGCCAATGCCGAACAATTTTCTTAAAATACCGCCCAACAGACGGGGACTTTTGACCACAACTACACGCATAACCGCATCTCCGTTCAGTGTTTTTTCGAGCAGGAGCATCCCACCGAAATCAAGGCAAATGCCAACAATACCAACACACATTTTGTGGGCAAAATTGTCGCCGCCAATAATCCCGCACCGAATGCAACACAAGTCACACCGGTCTTACAGGTACGCGTCATAGCAAACCCCTCCGTTCATACTCCTGCTATTCCAAGAGTATGCACGAAGGGGAAATGTGTTAATCTTTTGCGTAAATCAACAATAAAACGCCATCGGTAAACCGCACACTCGCCGTATCCGACACCGCGACGTTGCTGACACACAGCGGGTTATCGGCTCGCAGCGTAAAATCCTGCAACGGATATTCCACGCCTGACAAGCAAAGTCCCTTTACGCATTCTGTCATCGAAAAAACAGAAAACCCGCCTTTGCACAAGGCGTGCGTGCCCGCCGTCAACACGGTAATTTCATTATTGGCGTCAACCAGTGTCACCCGTGCTCCCATTTCAGTTAAACGACGCGCATTCAGCAAGTTCGCAACGGTATGGTCCATTCTACCGCCCAGACAACCGAGCAATACAAATTCTCGATATCCCTTTTCAAATGCAGTTTGCATCGCAACAAAGGTATCCGTATCGTCTTTTTGTTTTGGTAACAATACACTGCTGACCGTATCTGACGGACGCGGCGCAGAATCACAATCCGCAACTATCAGGTCGGGTGTAACCCCCAAAGTGTGCGCCAACTTAACGCCGCCGTCGGCGGCGATGCTATATATATCAGGCGACACATATTCGCGCAGACATTCCGCATCTTGCACAGGTCCCGCGCCGAAAATCACACAGCGTTTCATTTGGTTTCCCAGTCCTTTTTGGTTTTTAGTTGCGCGTGCAACGCCACATAACTCGCATACCGCGACGGCGCAATTTTGCCATCATCCACCGCCGCACGCACGGCACAATTCGGCTCACTCACATGGGTGCAGGAAGAAAACCGGCATTTGCCGAAATATTGTTCAAATTCTCTGAAACAGTAAAACAACTGTTCACTGTCCAGCGTATCTTCCACCATAGACACATCCAGCGACGAAAAACCCGGGGTATCCACAATCAAGCCGCTCCCCACATGAAACAGCGTGGCGCAACGGGTGGTATGACGTCCGCGCCCTAACTTTTTGCTGATTTCACCGGTTTCCAACGCGAGCGCAGGGTCTAATGCATTGAGTATGCTCGATTTTCCTACGCCGGAATTTCCTGTAAAGGCAGAAACCTTGCCTTGCAGATATTCATACAACGGTCGTACCGATTGCGGCTCCAATGCCGAGACGGTATAACAAGCAAAACCCGCGTTACGGTATATGGCAGCGATATCCTTGCCGCTTTGCAAGTCGGTCTTATTGATAACCACCACCGGCTCAATGTCTTTTTGTTCCGCTATGGCTATCATTTTATCCAAAATTTGCAGATTGGGGGCAGGCTCGGTCACCGACACCACCAGCACCAACAAATCTACGTTTGCCACCGGCGGGCGTAACAACATGTTACGACGCGGTAAAATCACATCCACCGTACCATTGAAATCATCGTGTACGGTGATTTCTACCTTATCACCTGCCAGCGGAGAAATGTCGTCTTTACGGAAGCTGCCTCTCGCTTTACAGGTGTATACCGTATCGGCGACTTCCACATAGTAGAAGCCGCCGATAGATTTTGTCAATATGCCTATCAATTTTTCAGTCATATCCCCTACCATTTTTAATCCTCAATCTTGGTGGTAGTGGTGGTTGCGCCGGTTGTTTGGGTTGTTTTTTGAGTAGTAGGAGCCTCCGTTCGCGGTGTTTCATTAAACACAGGAGTAGTCTCCATGCTTGCAAAGCCTTCCACACCGTATACCGTATAATTGGTATACACTGCATATTCATTGGTGCCTGCAACTGCAATTTTCACGGTTACGTCATACTGGTCTTTGCGTTCCGAAACGGTGAATTTTAACGTGCGCTTGATATTCGGCAAGATGTTTTTCATCTTTGCAGACAGTTCACTATCCAACGTGCCGTCTACATACACCTGGAAATCCACCGTAGTAGAAGTTTCCGGCAAGCTCATAGAAATTTCTACGTCTTGATAGCCGGAACTGACCGTCAATGTGATAATGTCAGTGGGCAAAACCGCCGTACCTACCGCAGGAGATATCTCCAATACCGTATCTTTTACAGCCGTACCGTTGACATATTCCGTTTTGATGTTACCATCCGCAAAACCGGCGGCGGTCAATCTGTTCTTTGCATCTTCCAAAGAAGCGTTTTTGATATTGGGAATGGTAATCGGGTCGGGTTCCTCTTCACCAAGGCTTACAAACATCTGCACTTCACTGCCGCTGGGGATTTTATTGGGATAGGCAGGGACGGTTTTGATAACAGAATCTTTTTCAAATTCATCGCTGTTGGCTTTCACTTCCACTACCACAAAACCCGCTTGCTCCAACCGTGCGCGCACAACATCCTTATTCTCGCCTTCGGTCACTTCAGGGACCTGCGTTACCTTTTCACCGGTGCTAATCCACAATGTCAGGGTACCTTTTAACTTGATTTTATCACCCGCTTGCGGTTGTTGTTCAATTACCACGCCCTCACCGTGTTCGGTGCTGTTCTTATATTCAAATTTGAGCGAATATTTATTGAGAAATTCCGCATTGTTGGCAAGTTCCTCGGCATAGTTCTTGCCGATAAAATTCTCTACCTCAATGGTATTTTTGGCATTGCCGCCACCGAAAATTTTGGAATATCCCGCAATACCTGCAAAAATCAGCGCAACCAATACAATGGCACCTGCCACCGCTGCCAAAATCGGCAGTACCGGAGCGCCTTGCTTTTCGTCAGTTTCTTCTTCCTCTAATTCCTCTTCCTCGCTCTTGATGCGCGCAATCGCATCGACATACCGCGTGGGTTCCTCGGAAAAATACTGATATTCGAAACGAATACTGGGGTTTTTCTTGAATTCATCAATATCGCTGAGCATTTCCGCCGCCGACTGATAACGCTTATCCGTCTCTTTTTGCATGGCCTTCAAGGTGATTTCCTCTAAGCCCTCCGGAATATCTTCGTTAATCTTACGGGGACGCTTTGCTTCTGATTGCAGTTGCATAATCGCCACTGAAACCGCGTTATCCGCCTCGAACGGCAAACGACCGGTCAGCATTTCATACATCATCACGCCGATAGAATACAAATCAGCGCGTTCATCGGTCAATTCGCCTTTCGCCTGTTCGGGACTGATGTAATGCACCGAACCGATAGCTTTTTCACCTGCAACCGGCGGGCGCAATTCACTGCGGGACAGACGTGCAATGCCAAAATCAGTCACCTTGATAGTACCGTCCGGCAACAGCATCATATTCTGCGGTTTAATATCCCGATGGATAATGCCCTTGTCGTGTGCGTGCTGTAATGCACGCAAAATCTGCACCGTGAAATGTACCGTTTCTTTCCAACGAATATCCTTTTGTTGGTCAATATACTCTTTCAATGTGATACCGTCGATGTATTCCATCACAATATACTGCAATTTTTCATCAAAGCTGACATCGTACACCCGCACAATATTAGGATGCGACAAAATCGCAATCGCTTTAGACTCATTCTTAAAGCGACGGGTAAATTCCTCGTTGTGTAAATACTCATCTTTAAGAATTTTCACAGCAACGGTGCGGTCATCAATGGTATCGTATGCTTTATACACACACGCCATACCGCCGACGCCAATCATCTTTTGAATTTCATAGCGTCCGCCGAGCTTCTTTCCCAAATATTTATCCATAAACAGTCACACCTTCCCGCCCGCAAGGGCAACATACTGTCTTTTATTCGTTTTCAGCTATCACGACAGCTGTGATGTTATCTTCGCCGCCGTTATCGTTTGCCATTTGTATGAGCGTTTGGGGCATATTTTCCACCCCAACACTTTGTAACGCCGTTTGTAAAGCTTCCACCGACACCATATTGGTCAAGCCGTCACTGCACAGCAAAATGCGGTCACCCGCTTTAATATCCAACATATCGAAATCCGGCATCACGTCTGCTTCCACGCCGATGGCGCGGGTGATGAAATGTTTGCGCGGATGTTCTTTAGCTTGTTCCTCAGTGAGTTGTCCTTTATATATCAATTCCTGTACCACCGAATGGTCGGTAGTCACCTGGGATAACACGCCGTCGGTGAGATGATACACGCGGCTGTCACCCACGTGTGTGACCCACGCTCTGCCTTTGTCGGCAATTACGGCAATCAGCGTGGTACCCATACCCGTCAAGCGGGTATCATCAGCCGCTTTATCAAACACCTCAATATTCGCGGCACACACAGCACTTTCCAGCATATTGAGAACAGAAGCCTCCGGCATATCCTCGCGATACTGCGATACCATCCGCTTTTCCATTATGTCAGCGGCGATATTACTGGCGATATTACCGCCGTTTGCGCCGCCCATACCATCGCACACAACTGCATAAACAGCCGTATCCGTCAACCGTCCGCAACGGTAGGTATCCTGATTGCTGCTGCGCATTTTGCCGATGTCGGTCGCTCCGTAGATATACAAGGCTTCACCTCCCTACTGGTCCTCTTTGCGGCGCAACTGGCCGCACGAAGCGTTAATATCCGCGCCCAAAGTCCGCCGCACGGTAGCGGTAATACCTGCCTTTTCCAACACCTCTTTAAAGGCGTTAATACGTGGACGGGAACTGGCTTTTTGCGTTTTCCCCTCCACCGCATTGACCGGTATCAAATTTACATGGCACAGACTGCCTTTAAGCAATCCCGCCAATTGTTTGGCACATTCTTCGGTGTAGTTGACACCGTTTACCATAGCATATTCATAGGAAATCCGCCTGCCTGTAACCGCGGCGTATTCCCGACACGCTTTCAACAACTCCGACACCGGATACCGCTTATTGACCGGCATCATCTGTGAACGAATTTCGTCATTCGGTGCGTGTAACGACACCGATAACGTGAGCTGTAATTTTTCCTGCAGTAATCGATATATACCGTCCACCAAACCACAAGTGGAAAGAGATATATGGCGCATACCGATATGCACACCGCCCTCTTCCCCCAACATCCGTAAAAAGGAAAGTACATTATCGTAATTATCCAGCGGTTCGCCCATACCCATTAGCACAATGGAAGAAACGCGAACTTTATGGTCGTTTTGCGCCGCCTCAATTTGAGCAAGCATCTCTGCCGCAGAAAGATTACGCACAAAACCGCCCATACCGGTGGCACAAAAGGTACACCCCATTTTGCAACCAACCTGTGTGGAAATGCATTGACTCCAGCCGTGTTTATACGACATGAGTACCGATTCCACCGTTTCTCCGTC